>JAQYWJ010000003.1:16704-31113 GCA_030145005.1 Desulfobacter sp.
TAAAGTACCCTCCTTTTCCAAGGAAGAATCCCCAATTGTTTTACAACAATCGTTTCTCCCCTGCTTTGTTTAACAGGACTTTGGCCCGGTCAAGAATCCTTCGGCGGTCAATCAGTACGTTGAGGCCGCCATTAATTTTCCGGGTTACACCCTGAAGTTCGTCTAAATCTGTCAGTCAGATGAATCCGGCTCTCAATTTTTCAAAGCGTCTTTAATTTGCGCCAGAGAGTCGTGGTGCTAATACCCAGGATTTTGGCAGCACGCGAGCGGTTTTGTCCGGTCTGTTCAAGTACGGCATGAATATATTGTTTTTCAAGTTCGGCCAGGGTCATGGGCGTTTTCTCAGACTGAATGCTTTGCAACGGCGAAGGATGGGTGATGGTTGGCGGTAGATGTTCCGGTTGAATGACGCCATCCCGGCTATAAACTGCGGCCCTCTCCAGGGCATTCTCCAGTTCCCGGATATTTCCGGGCCAAGGGTAACTTTGCAGGTATTCCAGGCATTGCGGACCCAGTTTTAGACCGGACATCTTTAATTTGCGGCCCATATTCTTCGTGAAGTAGCGAGCCAAGGGGATAATATCCTCCGGACGCGCCCGCAGGGGCGGAATTTCTATCTCCACAACAATCAGCCGATAGTAGAGGTCCTCGCGGAACGACTGTTCGACAACGCATTTTTTTATGTCCCGGTGTGTGGCGGCGATGACTCGAACATCTATTTTACGAGGGCGGTTTTCACCGAGGCGGACGACTTCCCGTTCTTGAAGGACACGGAGAAGCTTTAGTTGAGTTGCCGGCGTGATGTCTCCGATTTCGTCGAGAAAGATGGTGCCGGAGTCGGCCTCTTCAAAGATACCCTTTCTGTCTTGGCGAGCTCCGGTAAAGGCACCTGCTTTGTAGCCAAACAGTTCACCCTCAAGCAGGGTTTCCGGCAAGGCGGAACAGTTAATGACAACGAAGGGCTGTTCTGATCGGGCGGATTGAGAATGAATATACCGGGCCAGCACTTCCTTGCCTACACCGCTCTCACCGGTAATAAAAACAGACGTGTCAAATGGTGCCACCCGGACGGCAGAATCCAAAACCCGTGCATAGATGGCGCTGCGTACCTCCACCGGTGGGAAACCGGAGGTTTTTTTTTGAGTTTTCGGATGACGTCGGGCGCGGGCCAGGGCACGGTTTTTCAATTCGATTTCATGGGTTAGCCGCTGGATTTTATCCTGGATTCCGTCCGACTGAAAATAGGGCAGGTACGGAAGAATGTCTGCACCCCAACTGGCCCGGTCAAGCCCTTCCGCAACACAGACATTTTTGCCTTGCGCGCGGCAGGAGCGTTCCACGAAATAAATTTCCTGCCCGGTGCCATAGGTCATGAAGCCGCTGATATACCCTATAAGTATCCAGCAGACGGGATCTTTTGACGGTCCAATTTCAGCAAGATGCTCCACCGCTTCACCGGAACGGTGCCATACCAGGTTCATGCTGAAACGTCCCGTATTCGAATCCCATTGTAATGATTTAATGATGGCTACGGCAACGCCCTGCAGGGTCTGAAGGCGGGGGCCCGCTTTCAGGAATTCGAGGGGATCACTCCAGTTGAAGATGCGTTGCATAGCCGCCGCATCGGCCTGCCCCCAGAGATATCCGAATCGTGTCAGAATACGTTGCGCATGCTCCTGACCGACCATACTAAGCAAATCCTTGCGGAACTGCGCAAAGGCATGAATATCATGCAGAATCAAACGTCGTCCCTGTAGTTGAATAAGACCCGCCGAAAAATCAACCAGTTCTTCAATCCGTAAATCCTTGGCTTGCATGCCTTCGACCTTTCATTGTGAAATGTTCGGATTTCATAATGAAACGTTTTCTGTGAAATGTCAAATGCTTTGTGTGCCTATAATATGCTAATTTTAAATAAGATATATATATATTTACAAACCCGGCACGAGCAATGCAATGTCCGGTTATTTGGACAAGCAATAACCAAAGGAAATGGTCATGTATGAATTACTAAGAATGAAGAACAGTGGATTACGAAAGGACGTCATGGCGTTCACACAGGAGTTGATTGATACGCCAAGCCCCAGTATGGGGGAGAAGGACGTGGCCGATAAGGTGGCCAAGCAGATGGACGTATTGGGTTATCATCATGTTTATCGGGATGAGGTCGGCAATGTTATCGGTGTTATTCACGGGTATGAGCAGAACAATACTCTATTGCTGAATTCACATATGGATACTTATCAAGCAGGTGAGCATCACCCAATGCGTGTTGAGGGAAACCGGATTTACGGCACAGGAGCATCGGATTGTAAGGGTGGATTAGCTTCTCAGATTTTTGCGGGGGCGTTGTTGCTACGCAGTCTGCTGCCGCTTCGGGGCACGCTGGTGGTTACGGCTTCTGTCGCCGAGGAAAACGGGGCCGGTATAGGTGTTCGAACCTTAATGGATCAAACGTTACCGGAAATGGGACTGCGTCCCGATTATGCCATCCTGGGCGAACCAACGAATCTGGGCCTGTACTATGGACACGATGGTTGGATGGAAATGGATATCAAGGTTCAGGGAGCGGATCCATTCCAGGTTGATAACGCTGCCCGCAGAATTTACCGGAGCTACGAGGACCGTACAAAACACACCTCGTCTCAAGTCAATGAGGTCGAAATCCACGATCCGGTCTTTCCCCGGGAATCAGAGGGACGGGTAGCCGTTCTGCGAGTAGCTAAACGGATGCAAATAGCGGATCAAGCGCAACAAATCCTTACCAAGACCGAACGGGACGTCCAGCTGCTGACACAGCCTGGGTCCTCTGTGGACGTATCGGTTGGGGTTTCCAGGGAACAACAGATTTCATACGCCGGTCAGGAGATGCAGGTTCAACGAATCACCAATGCCTGGGCAACGGACCCGTTTGATCCATTGATTGATCGTTCCCGTCAGGTATTGGCGGCGGCCGGTTCTCCCTCGTGTCCAGGAAAATGGCAGTTGGATCGTTTGGGAATGGGGACGGCCGGAGCGACACTACTCAACGAGTACAACATTCCGACCATCGGTTACGGCCCAGGGCACGAGGAACGTGCGCATCGTTCAGATGAATGGGTTGACGGGGAGCATGTGGTCCAGGGGGTTTATGGCACCGCTGCCATTGCCCATGGCCTGATTGGGTTTCCGGTCTGTGGCTGGACAACTGATGACATCTAAGGGCCATGGAAATTTTAAATGAATATTTTGGTTTGCAATTGCGGCAGTTCATCCTTGAAATATCGACTTTTGACGATGCCGGAAGAAAATGAAATTTCTTCCGGAGAAGCGCAACGGATTGGTCCCGTGACCTCGGAACCGGCTAGGATTGTTCATCGGGAGGGTGACCGGGAAACCGTTCATCCGATGGATTTGGCCACCCACCAACAAGCATTTCATGAAATCCTCAGCCTGCTTGCAAAGGGGGGAAAACGTCCGGACGCGCTAGGTCACCGAGTGGTGCATGGTGGCCGATTATTTGAACAACCTGCTGTTATTACGCCCACTGTTTTTGAAGCCTTGCGGCAGGTTCGGGAGCTGGCACCTCTTCACAATCCTCCGGCCATCGATCTTATTGAAGAATGTCAAACACGCTATGCATCCCTTCCACAAGTTGCGGTTTTTGATACGGCTTTCCACACAACCATACCGGAACACGCACGACAGTATGCCCTGCCATTGGATTTGGTTCAGGAATTGAACATACGAAAATATGGATTTCATGGAACAAGCCACCAGTATGTCGCCGAAGAGGCCGCTAAAATGGCGGGTATTCCCATGGCAGAGTTCAATGCGGTCAGTTGTCATCTTGGCAGCGGCGGAGCCAGTCTGTGCGCAATTTCCAAAGGCCGTTCAATTGAAAACACCATGGGGTATACACCCCTTCAGGGCCTGGTTATGAGCACGAGATGCGGGGATCTTGATCCGGCGATTGTGATGAAACTGCTGTCCCTGTATTCCGGTGATATGGACCGGATAGAGGATGTTCTGAATCGCCGAAGCGGTGTGCTGGGTCTTTCGGGGGCATCGGCTGATATTCGCGACATTCTGGGTAATTGGGATGCTGCCACAAGCCGGAATAACCGTTTTCAAAAAACGTTGCAGATTTATCTCTGGCGGATTCGTAAATATTTAGGCGCGTACCTGACCTTGGCCGGTCCGGTCCAGGCAATTATTTTCACCGACACCATTGGTGAAAACGTTTCGCTGGTTCGGTCCGTTGTATGCGCCAACCAGAATTACTTCGGTGTTTGTCTAGATGAAAAAAGCAACCGGGAACTAAAACAGCTGCCGGGTGATATTTCACAAGCGGGAAGTCCGGTTCGGATACTGGTGGTTGCCACCAACGAGGAACTGGCGATTGCACGACAGGTCTTCAGAACGCTCTCTTTAAACAATGAGGTAAAACACTAAGGGCCCATTATGAACATCATGACGCTCAATCTAATATCCAGCCGGGTTCACTACCATTTTTTTCCATCAGGTCATTTCGAATCGCAATGGTCCGGCTGCATGGAAAACGCACATGGTTTTGAGGACTGGCGAATCGGACTGGCGGAACTCAGACAGCGTACCCAAAACGGCGGGCATACCACGGAGGCCATCGGAGTACGCCTTGTCCATGGCGGCTCGACCTTCCGCAATCCATGGCTTGTAACAGCGGAAACGGAAGTGGAACTTCAATCATTATCGGCTGAAGCACCGCTTCATATTCCCGCGACCATTGAACTCATTAGAGCCATTCGCGAAACGTATTGCAACGTCCCGCTTTTCCTGTTTTTCGAAACCTCCTTTTTTGCAGACATGCCTGAGCGGGAATGTCATTATGCACTGGATGTGAACAGTCTTGGCATGCCGAATTTGCGTCGTTACGGGTATCATGGTCTTTTTCACGAAGCTGCTTGCGCCATGGCCAGGGATTGCTCCCATAAACAAGGTTTTTGTTTTCCGGAACGATGTCTTTCCATCTGTCTGGAGACTCGACCGGAAATTGTAGCCGTGGATGGCATTCAGCCCGTCATGGTTAGCAGTGGTACGACACCCCTGGAAGGCTTGCCCGGACAAACCACCGCAGGAGAGCTGGATGCCGGCATCGTAATGAAGCTGGTCCGCAAAAAGAAGTGGGGCCCGGAACAAATCAACCATGCGTTGACCATGGAAAGTGGCTTAAGCGGTATTGCCGGGCGACCGGTTCGACTGGATGAAGTTCTGGAATCGGACGATCCGTCTTTACGTTTGGCCCGGGATGTATTCCGGCATCGTTTGTTGTTGGCTTGCGGCTCCGGAATAGCGGTTTTAGGCGGCCTGGACGCCATCATTTTCTCCGGCCGATATGCACCGAGTGCACATTACCTTGGCCCTTGGCTACAGGAACGTCTGAAGCGGGCCTATCAAGGAAGAAGTGAACTGGTGATCCATGAGTACACACTTAGCCACGGCATTGACCGGATTCTTGCCGATCAGATACGTTGGCGACCTATCCTTAACTCTTAGAGCCTGTTTTATAATTGATGAATCGGCTGCAATCTCATGAAAATGGCCCCAATCCCCCCCCCAAATTTTATGTCAATAGTCCGGCTATTAACAGAAAATTTGTGAAAATTGGTTCTCATTTTCATGAGATTTCGCTTCGATCCCCTAATTACCAAACAGGCTCTTAACGAGAGCCCGGCATTAACAGTAACTAAGGACCATGGCCTTATGAACGGCTCTGGCGGGCCACTTCTTTTGCCAGGGTGCGGAATGCCTTGGTCACAGGGGAGGATGGATTTTCCACCTGGATGGAACGACCGGCATCGCACAGGGCAACCAATGACGGATCCAAAGGAATTTCACCAAGAAAGTTGATACCCTGCTCCCTGGCTGTGCGCCGGCCGCCGCCTGTGCCGAAAATATTCAGGATTTCACCGCATTTCGGGCAGACATAACCGCTCATATTTTCCACTAGGCCGAAGATATCCATCTTTACCTGGCGGCAGAAGCGGATGGATTTGCGTACATCGGCCAGTGCCAACTCCTGGGGCGTGGTCACGATGATGGCCTGGGCATCCTTGATAAGATGGGCCACGGTCAGGGGTTCATCACCTGTGCCCGGAGGGGCGTCTATAATAAGGTAGTCCAGATCTCCCCACTCCACATCCCCGACAAACTGCCTGATGGCACCGTGCTTGGCCGGCCCCCGCCAGATAATGGCTTCATCCTTATCCGGCATAAGGGACTCTATGGAAACCACTGAAAGATTGGGGGAATACCGAGCCGGAACAATTTTTTTGTCGTCATTGACATGGAGGTCGCCCTTGATGCCGAGCATCCTGGGAATATCGGGTCCATGGATGTCCACATCCATGAGCCCGACTCTATGACCCATGGTGGTCAGGGCTATGGCCAGGTTCACGGAAACACTGGACTTTCCCACGCCACCTTTCCCGCTCATCACCATGAATTTATGGGTGATATGTTTTAAGGTCTCTTTAACTTTGGCATCAACTTCCCCTTCAGGCATCCTGCCCATGATATTTTTGGCTTTTACTTTCTGTGTCATATCTATCTCCTTTAATGCGCGATTATCTAAGAGCCTGTTTGGTAAATGAACTGCTGAGATGCTGCGGCATTGGGGGATACATACCTTGTTTGTCCACGGTCGAAAAAATAACAGGACCATTACAATTATCATGTACCTGGTCGACTTTTCCGGACAACAGTAACATGCTCTCCACCTGTTTTAAGCTTACAAAACAAAACCACAACAAATAAAAGCAAGTTCGATGCCAACAAACACAAAAAATTAAAAAGAACTATGAATTCAATTAGTTATAATAAAAAAAGCTTGTTCGAATTAAACGATTCAGTATTGCAGAAATGCAACTGTAAAGGGGTTAAATAAATCTACATAAAGGGGTCTAAAGGGGTCACAAGTCTGCTCTTGACTCATTTTGTTAATTTGGCTATTAAAATGGCATGTCCAGACCATTGCGCATAATGCACCCTGATGCCTGGTACCACGTCATGAATCGTGGACGCCGTGGAGAGCTGATATTCGATCCAAAGACGACTATAAATGTTTTCTGGGGGTCATGCTTGAGGCCGTAGAGCGTTTCGCATTGAAGGTAAGTACCTATTGCCTGATGCCAAATCATTATCACTTGTTGGTCCAGACACCGGACGCTAATCTGGACCGGTGCATGCGGCATATTAATGGTGTTTATACCCAACGTTTTAACAGCACACATGGCTTGGACGGGATCTTGTTCCGAGGGCGATATAAATCCATCGTGGTCCCAGGAGACAGCTATCTTCTTCAGCTGGTCCGCTATATTCATCGGAATCCGGTCCGCGCAGGAATGGTTGAACGTGTGGAAGACCATGAGTGGTCAAGCCATAAAGCCTATATAAGTCATGCTAAAAAATGGGATTGGGTGAATAAAAAATTTATCCTGGCCATGCTGTCTAATGACCCGGAGCAAGGAATCAGGCAATATCGAAAGTTCATGGGTGAAAGCGAGGACAAATCCCTGTTGCGGACATTAAGCCTGAAAAAATTGCCTTCCATCCTTGGTGACAGTAATTTTATCGACAAGATAAAAAACAATTTTTTTGAAAGTTACAGTACGGTCAGTACGATCATAGAACGGCTTAAAATCAGATTAAAAAGTGACCATTCTTTAAAATTGAGGTATTCTCAGCTTAAAAAGAACTTAATAGGCCAAAAGCGGACGTTGCCCCCTTTTTGACTTTTTTTTGCATAAGTTCCAATTAGATAAACGATTCGATTAAATACATGTATATGTTTCGGTAAAAGTTAAGAAAAATTCGTTTTTATATCCAAACAAATGGAAGTGGCTGCTATGATGAAAACTAGAATTTCCAACATTTCGCTATTTACAGCGCTTACAATCGCATCCGTGTTTTCCGGGATCATTCTGTGGAATATGCAAAGCACTTTCACAAAATTCAGCCAAAAAAATAAGGAAGGGCTTCGAACTTTTTATATTGATCAGCAAAAAGAACTTATCAAAAACGAAGTGGAACGGCTGACCAAGCGAATCTCCGTCACAAAGAACGCCATAATCAAGGCTGCCAAGGAGAATCTTAAAGACCAGGTGCATTCGGCGGAAGATTTTATTCAGAATGTCTACACGACCCATGACGAGGATCAGTATAAAACGCATATAAACAACTTGATCACATCTTTTAACTGGGCCAACAAGTCAGGCTATTTTTATATTATATCCGGTGACGGTACTGTCAGGCATCACGGTGCGAGGCCGGAACTGGTCGGTAAAAATTTTTATTCCCTGGAAAAAAAGTTCCCTGATTTCATGAAATTTCTTGAAGAGGCAAAAAACAGCGAATCTGCTATGGAGGAGTACATGTTCTATAAACCGGGCGAGGGGGACAAACTCTACAAAAAGCTCGGGTATGCCGTATACAACAGTGCATTTGATATCATTATCGGCACGGGATACTACATGGACAGTCTGAATGAACAGGGTAAACAGGAAATCCTGGAATTTATTGCCGGAGACAGGTTCGGCTATCAAGATTATGGCTACTTCTGGATATTTTCAACAGATTATAAAACGGTTTTTCACATTGACCCAAATATCTATCATACGGATCTGAAAACATTCCGCGGCGCAAACAACAAACTGGTCATCAAGGAGTTTGTTGACATCGCAACATCCAAAGGCAGTGGATTCAGCTCGTATTACTGGGAAATTCCCGGACAGGCCAGGACGGCTGAAAAAATATCGTATCTGGTATATATTCCGGACTGGGACTGGATTGTAGGATCTGGATTTTATTTTGAAAATTTTTATGAACTTGTGGGAACGGTAGAGGGAATAAGCAGTTCACTTCTCAGAGAGGAAATAATAAAAAACAGCCTGATTATCATCTCTCTTTTTGTCTTTACGCTGGTGGTGGCACTTTTTGTTTACAAAAGGATCCGAAAAATTGAGTCTGAGCAGAAAAAATTCCTCAGTGAGTTGCTGCAGTACCAAACAGTGATAGACAAAAGCGCAATCGTCAGTATTACTGATCTGAACGGAAATATTATTCACGTGAATGACGAAATGTGTGAGGTCACAGGGTTTAATAAAGAAGAGTTACTGCATGCTACCCACAATCAACTCAGCCATCCGGACAACCCAGCCTCAACATACCAGGAACTGTGGATGACCATTACAAAGGGAGAACCCTGGCGCGGGATCTTTAAAAATCTTAAAAAAGACGGTGGGTATTTTTTCCAGAAATCGACCATCGTGCCGTTTAAAGATAAAGATGGCGAAGTGATTAAATATATTTCAATCAGCCATGATGTCACCGAAGTGTTTGAAAATAAATCCCAACTTCAAAAATACCTCAATTATGACACTTTGACCGAGTTGAACAACAGAAACAGTCTGCTCATGGAGATAAAAAAAGCCAAATCGGCAGATCTTGCTATCATTGATATAGACGACTTTCATAGAATAAATGAAACATACGGGATGAAGATCGGAGACGAACTGCTTAAAATATTTGCTTCAAGGCTTTCTAATCATATACATCTGTACCGCTATTTTATCTACAGGCTGCACTCTGATGTATTTGCCGTATTTTCCACCCAAAGTGATAAAAATCTTTTTATCATTGATGTTGAAACAGCACTTCAGGATATTGTTAAAAAGACCTTCATCATCGGGGACAAGGAGTTGATGATCAGTGTCATCACAGGTTACGCGCATGGCTCAGATAATATTATGGCCCATGCAGATGCGGCTTTGCAGTTTGCAAAAGCAAACAATATCGATCATTACGCCTATGATCCTCTAAAAGTGGATAACAGCAAGATATATGAACAGAATATCCGGATTGTAAAAATGCTCAGCAGCGCCATTGATGAAGACCGGGTCGTGCCGTTTTTCCAGCCGATCACAGGTGCCGGCAGACCAAAGTTTGAAAGCCTGATGCGTATCAAGGACACGGATGGCGGCATAATCTCTCCGGCACAGTTCCTTGATATCAGCAAGCAGACCCGGTTTTATCCGGCGCTGACCAAAATCATTGTAAAAAAGACCATAGACACATTTGTCGACGATGACAGTAGGTTCAGTATCAATATTTCGACGGAGGATATCCAGAATAGCGAGACCATGGCCTTTATTTATGACTATGCGCTTGATAAAAACGTCATGTCACGCATGATACTTGAACTTGTGGAGTCGGAAAGTCTGTCTTCCTACGCCGGTGCAACAGATATCATTTACAGGTTTAAAAATGCCGGCGCAAAAATTGCCATTGATGATTTTGGCACAGGATACTCCAACTTTGATTACCTGCTGAAGATCAAAGCAGACTATATCAAAATTGACGGCAGTATCATCAAACTGATCACCAAAGATGAGCGGGCTGTTGATGTTGTTAATTCGATTGTCTCTTATGCAAACACGCTTAAGATGAAAACCATTGCAGAGTTCATCTCCAGTGAGACACTTTCAGCCAAGGCAAAAGCCCTTGGGGTCAATTATGAACAAGGGTTTTACCATGGCAAACCCAAACCGGTCCCTGATAAAACGATTTTCTAATCCCTTAGAGCGAGGAACAATTTTCACAAATTTTCTGTTAATAGTCGGACTATTGACCTAAAATTTGGGGAAATTGGGGCCGCTCTTATGAGATTACAGCCGATTCATCAATTTTTAAACAGGCTCTCAGCACAATATGGATGAATCAATATCAGCAATGGTGCTTACCCCGGTCATAAACATGGCTTTTTTCAATATCTTTTGAATATGTTCCATGTGTATTCTGACGCCCAGGGAACCTGCACCTACGGCGGCCCGGATCACATCCCTGCCCAGAAGAACAAAGTCGGCGCCCAGAGCCAGCATCTTGAGTACGTCATAGCCGGTCCTGACCCCACCGTCTGCCGTGATGGTGACCTGGCCTTTAAGGTGCTTGGCAATATCCGGAAGCACCTCTGCCGTTCCCGGCGTTGCATCAAGCACCCGGCCCCCGTGATTTGAAACACTGACTACCTTGACACCGGCATCAGCACAGCTTACGGCATCCTCCACCGTCATAATCCCTTTGGCAATAAAGGGCAGAGACGTGGCCTGGACCAGTTCTTTGATATCTTTTACGCTCTTGCGGAATACCGGCTGATTATGCCGGGCCATAATGGTGGACCCACATCCGTCAAGATCCACACCAACAGCAGGACATCCCAGTTCTTCGGCCATGTGAATGAACCGTTTGAGCACATCCTGGGATCTGGGCTTGAAGATGGGAACGGCCGGCATGCCTTCTTTTTTTATGGCTCTGAGCGCCGGGTTATCATCCGGGGTATAAAAAAACGTATCTCCCCGCCAGCCAATGGTACCGGCATCTTTACAGCCCCGGATTACGGCCCTGCAGAAATCTTCTTCACTGATGGCATTGTTGTAGCGTTCAGCACCTGCCGTAGAAGCTGCCATAACCGGAAAATCCAATTTTTTGCCTAAAAATGTACAGGAGGTGTCAGGTTCGGTATGTTCCCCCACCACCCTTAATTTAAAGCGCACCGCCTCAAGGGATGCAACATTTGCACGAAAGGAGAAGCCTGCACCGGCACCTCCGAATCCAATGGGTTTGCCATAGGCCTCTTTCTGGCAAATTTTATCAAAATTGCCGTCACAGGCAGGGTAAGCCGCACAAAACCCTTTGAGGCTTTTTCTTGCCCTGTCCCGGACCGCTTCAAGGGTTTGGGGAACGGTTTCCTTATCAAGAATAACGCGGCTGTCAGCCTCGCAAACGCTGCACTGTTCAGGCTGTTCTTCCTGGTCCATATTAGTAAAGCACATGGTGCATTGCCAGATAGTCATATCGAATGATGTCTCCCGTTTCACTATAGGTTTTGTAAAAGCGTATCTGCCAGAAGTTTGCTGTCATAATCATGTGCGGCAAGGGCTTTTGCTTTAAGATTGGGAACCCGTTCGTGGAATGGTGTACAATCGGCCTCATACAGCACACCCAAAGGAAGGCTTTCTTCCCACTCTTGGGCCAGCTTAAATGCCTTTGCTATATCCTGGGGGTCATGATCCGTATCCTCGAGTTTGTAAGCCCGCTCTTTATACCAGCTTAGGGTATTTATTTTATTAAAGGACACACATGGCTGTAAAATATCCACCAACGCAAAGCCTTTGTAGTTCATGGCTTTGACGATCAGCTCCGCCAAATGTTCAGGCTCTCCGGACAGCCCCCGTGCCACAAATCCGGCCCCGGCAGCCAGTGCAATGGCCAGGGCGGAAAATTGGGATGACGGGGTACCGGTGTTCTGTAGTTTTGTGATCATCCCCAGGCTTGACGTGGGAGAGGCCTGGCCCTTGGTCAGCCCGTAAATCTGGTTGTTGTGCACCAAAA
The DNA here is from genome assembly GCA_030145005.1 of Desulfobacter sp. Classification (GTDB taxonomy): domain Bacteria; phylum Desulfobacterota; class Desulfobacteria; order Desulfobacterales; family Desulfobacteraceae; genus Desulfobacter. The sequence goes on from JAQYWJ010000003.1 coordinate 29,110, forward strand.
GCGTGATGTCGATATTTCGCCTGATTGTCGCAAGAAAGTGGTTGCCGCCTTCGCCATAGCAATCGCCGTCCCCACAGTTGACCACCACCGTAAGATCGTTATTGGCTATCTTTGTTCCGGTTGCAAGGGGAAGCGCCCTGCCGTGAAGCCCATGGAACATGTTGCATTTGAGAAAGTGTGGCGTTTTTCCGGCCTGTCCGATACCGGATATCAGTGTGAGCTTTTCAGGCGGAATCTGCTGTTGGGCAAAGGCATTTTTCATAGCGGCAAGGATCTGAAAATCACCGCATCCCGGGCACCATTTGTTTTCATAATTGCAGTCGAAATCTTTTGGAGTAATCATTATTTCACAAGCTCCTTTGCCTTTTGAACAATATAGTCCGGAAAAAAAGGTCTGCCGTCATATTTAAAGATGGTGTCAAATGAGGCAATGCCGGCTTCCTGGGCAAGCAGGCGTCCCAACTGGCCGGTCTCATTTTGCTCCACCATGATCAGTTTTTTATCACCCAGCATCTGCCCGATCGCTTTTCGGTCCATGGGCCACAGATCCTTGAACAAGGCGGCCCCGATCTCTATGCCTTGGGCCTGCAGCCTTTCAACCGCTTCCAGAATATTTCCCCTTGTTGATCCCCACCCCACAAAATACACCGGGGCTGTTGGGTTCACCAGGAAAGGGGCTTCCATCTCTTTGATCATGGCAGGCAGCTTTGCAGCACGCTTCTTTGTCATGGCAATTTTGTTTGCGGCATTTTCACTGATGTGTCCTTCTGGGTCATGCTCGTTACCCGTGACCCGGACAAGACCCGGGCCTGAACAGGGCACTCTTTGTGGAGAGACCCCGTCTTGTACCAGGGCATAGCGCAAATAGGGATCATCGTCGCTGCCACTGTTGTTTTGTTCATAAAAGCGTTCAATTTCAGGTGCCACCGAAAGACTGTTAACTTCCGTCACCCTGGAGTTGGCCAGAAACTGGTCAAGTAGCACAATGGCCGGAACCTGGTATTTTTCTGCCAGATGAAAGGACCGCTTCATGGTCTCATAGATCTCAACAGGTGTGCCCGGTGCAAAAATAAACCGTGGGAATTCATCATGGGAGGCATGGACGGAAAAAAGCAAATCTGCCTGGCCGGTCCTGGTGGCAAGACCTGTGGCAGGACCCGGACGCTGGGCATTGACGATCACCAGCGGTGTTTCCGTCATCCCGGCAAGCCCTAACCCTTCGGTCATGAGACAAAAACCGCCGCCCGAGGTCGCGGTCATGGCGCGGACACCGGCAAAGGAAGCGCCAATGGCCATCATGACGGCGGCAATCTCATCTTCTGCCTGTTCAACAACCACAGGAAGTCTATCCGTATAAGGAATTACATTGGAGATCACACCTGTAGCCGGACTCATGGGGTAAAAGGGGAAAAACCGGCAGTCAGCGGCCAGTGCGCCTAAGGCTGCAGCCTTGGCCCCGCTGAGAACAATATGATTGTTCTTTTTTGCCTCCCATGTAAACCCGATATCCTGGCTTAAGCCTTTTACCGCATCAAAGCCTTTTTGGGCCGCTGCAATATTAAGCGCCACGACTTTCTCGCCTTTGCCGGCAAACCGCTTTTTTAAAACATCCGCCAGCAGACTTAAGGGTGTGCCGAGAATGGCAAGCACAGCACCTGAGGCCACTGTATTGGCTGTTATTTTATTGCCGGCTTCTTCTGCCAGTTTTATTAAGGGAATTTCAAAGCGGGTCTTGTTTTTCGTCCCTTGTTCCTCTGCGTTAATAATGGCAATGCCCCCGGACCGCAACTCTTCTTTATGCAAATCATAGGCATCCTTGTTAATGCAGACAAGGATATCAAGCCGGTTGCCGGGGGCGGTAAGTTCCTTATCACTGATCCGCAGCAGATTAAAATTGTGCCCGCCCCTGACTCTTGATTCAAAATCATCCATGGAGAAGGTAAACAAACCGCTTTGGTGACACACGTCGGAGAGCAGGTCACCAATGGTTTGAATGCCCTGCCC
>JAQYWJ010000296.1 GCA_030145005.1 Desulfobacter sp.
TCAAACTTTCCATCAGTGACGGGAAAAAATGTTTTATGGGCAGGGCAAAGGTTGTGGGGCAAGAGACCATAACATGTTTTAACACCACCTATGATACCTATGTGATTGAGCCTGAGCTTATCCATTTCGGCGGGGTGTTTAAAAAAAGCGACAAGCCCACGTTGCGTTTATGGATTACCACGGATGAAAGGCATCTTCCGGTTCGTATCCAGTCTAAAGTGATTATCGGTTCAATCATTGGTGAGCTTGTTTCTGTACGCTAAAGGAAACGATTGGGCTTTAAAAACCTGGAACTTATGGCATGCTATAGGTTCCGAACCGGGATTTTTTCAGGAGCAGATAATTAAATGAGGCAGAGCCAGGAACTGACATCACAGGATAAAGATTTTCAGACTGCCCGGTACTGGGCGGTTGTTGGGTTTGCAGGGAATTTTGTTTTAACGGTCCTGAAGGGTTGGGCCGGCATTATGTCAAACTCCAGTGCCATGGTTGCGGATGCCGTGCATTCCGCCTCGGACATTTTTGCATCCCTGTTTGTTTATATCAGCCTGAAAATCGCCCAGAAACCCCCGGATAAAGAACACCCTTACGGCCACGGCAGGGCAGAGGTGATTTCCACACTGGTGGTGATGGGCATGCTGGCCGCGGCAGGTGTCGAGATTATCAGGACTGCCCTGACAACAATCCGGCATGGATCTCTCAACGCCCCGGGAGATGCGGCCGTATATGCGGCAATCTTATCAGTTCTCGTCAACGAGCTGATGTACCAGTTCACCTACAGGGCCGGGGTGAAGACCAACAGCCCGTCAACCATTGCCAATGCCATGGATAACAGGTCAGACGCCTTTTCTTCGATTGCCGCCCTGATCGGTATTATTGGTGCCAAGTTAAAATATCCTGTGCTTGATCCCGTGGCCGGTATTGTGGTGGCCCTGTTCATATTCAAGATGAGTTATGGTATTGCCATGGACGCGGTGGCACAGATCATGGACGAATCTGTGGGCGAAAAAAAAATTCAGGAAGTGGCGACGCTTGCGCTCACCGTCAACGGGGTGAAAAACGTGCATGGAGTAAGGGTACGCCGAAGCGGCGCTGCTTTTCTTGTGGATCTGGATATTGTGGTGGATCCAAAGATTACCGTGGGAATGGCCCATGACATAGGCGAGTCGGTCCGGGAGATAATCCGGGTACACATGGATAAAGTCAGTCAGGTCCGGGTGCATATCGACCCTTCGGATCGGCACTGACGCAATTTACCCTGCCGGGCATTAGCCTGCCTGCCCGGTAATCAGTGATTCCGGCCGGCACAATTTGGGTGCTTTCCTTTTCAATGATACGGTGTTCATTGATCAGGGGGGTAAACCCCAAACGTTCAATTCTGTTCAGCCATGCAAGGGTACCTGAGTAATAGTCATGGTTTACTGATAACATGTTATCCGAATCAGAATCCCGAAGAGTTTGCCAATGCCTTCTAACCATAAAAAAGGATTTTCATATGTTACTGGATTTTAAATTCTACAATCCTACAAAAATTTATTTTGGGAAAAATTCCCTGGACAACCTTAAAGCAGAGCTGGTCAATTATGGAGATACCGTTCTTCTGACCTATGGCAAAAATGCCATCAAGTCCATCGGCCTTTACGATCAGGTGATCGCCATCCTGAAAGATGCCGGGAAAAAGGTGGTTGAATTGTCCGGCGTTATGCCCAATCCAACCTATACCAAGTTGATGGAAGGCGTCAAACTTGTAAAGGACAACAATGTCAGCCTGATACTGGCTGTGGGCGGCGGGTCCGTCATTGACTGCGCCAAGGGCATTGCCGTATCCGCATACTGTGAGGACGATCCCTTTGAAGAATACTGGCTGCAGTATAAAGGCCTTGCCAATAAGGTCGTTCCCGTGGCATCTATTCTGACAATGGTGGGCACGG
>JAQYWJ010000297.1 GCA_030145005.1 Desulfobacter sp.
TCGGATGTGGTGCCGACGATTAATATTGCTTTCATTTCAGAGCGGGGTTATTTAAATGCGCATCTGCCCAATTTCCCGGCAACTTCAGCGCGTAAAGGGGTCTTGGGAAGAGGTGAAAGCGCGTTTTCCAGTTAAAGTCACCGCACAAAAAATCCACCTGGTCAAGCCGTTTCCCGCAGGACCATTCAATATGGTGCAGGTTGATCAGTTTGGCCACACCCTTGAATTCAGGATCGGTGCCGCCGGCAAGCAGGGTATATCTGCCATGGTACAGGGCGCCTAAATCCACGGCCGCTACCCTGCCGCCGATGAGCACCGTGGTGACCCGGACCATCCGGTTCCGGAATAAAAGGGAGGCAAGGGCTTCAAATCCGTTTAAAAATCTGGGATCGGAAAAATAGGATCTGTTTCCAAAGGCATCCAGATTCATCCGGAAAAGGAGGCTGACATCCGAGGGCCGGTCATGCCGGATTTCCACCCCGTTGCGTTCAAGCTTTGCCAGCGCCGTGTTGAAATTTTTCCTGGTTTTTGATGAAAAAAGGGCCATATAGTTTTGGAAATTAAAGCCGTGGGCGCCGGGATAAAACAGGTATCCGGTTTCATCCTCGCCCGCCTGCTGTCCGGGGCTTGCAGGACAAGCCTCCCTGGTAAGGTACCGGATATGGGCAGGCCCCGGAACCGCATCCAGAAGGTCCCGACCCATGTCCGGACAGCTATGGATGATTCTGTTTTGTTCCAGCCAGGTGCTGCCCTGCCAGGTCTCACCGGGAAAGTGGGCAAAGGAGCCGTTGCCGGACAGGGCGGATAAGGCCAGAAGTCCTTTGGGGCGATGATTCTCCTCCCATACCAGGAACAGGGGGGGGCGTCTGAAGCCCCTGTGAAAACAGTTCCTTACTGCCCAGAGGTCAAACAGATTATCTTTTGGCCACAGCTTTTCCCACAAATGTCGACATTCCGCATCGTCAGTGCAGTATCTGATGCGAAACATTAATATCTCTTTGTCACGTTGATAACACTGCGGTGCCCTTGAAAATATTCCTGGGAAAATATTCTTGCAGCTTCAGTGTCATAGGGTTTGCAGCTGAAAACATCCAGGTATGCGGTATTGGTCAGGTTGGCAAAATGGCCTGAGATTAAAGAGGTTTCGATGAGCTGCACCATTGAAAAGCCGGCCACTTTTTCATCTTCTCCAAAGTGGACCACCTGGGTTTCCCCGAACCGTTTCATTTGAATCAGTTCACACAGTTCAGCTACAAAATTGCGGATTTGGTCTGCATCCCGGATTTTTTCAGGACTGCAGTTGTAAATATCAATGGATGAGGCGATTCCCCACACGGATTCTCCAACGCGGGTGAGTTCTAAAAGGTCTGCTTTCATTTATTTTTTTACTCTCCTATGGTGCGGGGTCATAGTCCGTTTCCTGATCCCGCTGACGTTTAATGTTTTTTTGATGTTTGTTTTTCCGGCGGAAAAAATCATTTATGTCTTCATCACTGTAAGTATCATCATAATGGTCCCGGAATTTTGGATTCTTGATTTTCCTGGGCTTTCCCGGCCGATCGTAATCATATTTTCCCATGGGTGTCCTCGTGGTGAGTCTAAGAGCCTGTTTGGTAAAGCTGTAAAGTGATCCCGATTTAGCGTGTTTGTTTTTTTTGAGCCTTTACGCATACTTCATGCCACAAAAAACAGCTTTTTTTCAAGGGGTCCATTTTTATTGATCTTTTTACCGTTCGACGGCAGGCCTGTTCCGGGGTATAAGGTAGAAATAGGAAATTATAGATCCGCTATTCCAGCCGTTGATCAAAAAAGTTCCGGTTTTATCCGAATTGAATGAGGATCAAGTGTTTTTTCTTTCAGGCATGGAAATTGATAGTGCCTGATGGACAGCGATTCAGAGTATATCATCAATCATTGGCTACA
>JAQYWJ010000097.1 GCA_030145005.1 Desulfobacter sp.
GCATTAATCATAGGCGGCGGTCCGCACAGGTAATACTCAATCTCAGCCGGATCTTCATGGGTGCTTAAGTATGCATCCACAAGACAAGCGTTGATAAACCCGGTTTGCCCGGTCCAGTTGTCCTCCGCCTCGGGTTCGGACAGGGCCACATGGTAGGAGAAATTAGGAAATTTTTCCACAAGTTCTTTAAAATCCTCGTCGTAAAACATCTCTTTTTTGGATCTGGCCCCGTACCAGAAGGATATTTTGCGGCCGGAGTTGATACCATCCAACTGGTGCAGGATATGGGAACGTAAAGGCGCCATGCCTGCCCCTCCGCCGACAAAGCACATCTCCCGGTCCGCATCCTTTGCCATGAATTCCCCGTAAGGGCCTGACACCATGACCCGGTCGCCGGGTTTAAGCCCGAACACATAGGATGAGCCAAATCCCGGGGGAATGCCTTCTGTGCCCGGCGGCGGCGTTGCAATACGTACGTTGAGCATGAGAATGTGGTTGTCATGGGGGGGATTGGCCAGGGAATAGGCCCGAAATCCCGGTTTTATTCCTTTGGAGGTCAGTTCCAATAAATTATACTTTTTCCATTCGCTGACATACTTGCTTGCAATATGAAAATCCTTGAAATCAACTTCATATTCGGGCACGTCAATTTGAATATAGGCCCCGGCCTTGAAGTCAAAGGGTTCGACGGGACGCAGCACAAGCTCTTTGATAAACGTGGCCACATTTTTATTGGATATCACGTCAGCTTCCACCTTTTTAATGCCGAAAATGGATTCAGGCATTTCAATGGAAAGATCCTCTTTGACTTTGAGCTGGCAAGAGAGACGAATCCCTTCCGCCTTTTCCTTCCGGCTTAAATGCGACAGCTCCGTGGGCAGCACGCTGCCGCCGCCCTCAAGGACCTTACACCTGCACATCCCGCAGGACCCGGACCCGCCGCAGGCCGAGGGCAGAAAAATGTCTTCACCCGCCAGGGCAGACAAAAGCGTGGGATTGCCCGAAATCTTCAAAGCCTGGTCGACCTTACCATTGATGGTCACCAAATGTTCACCCTTGGTGGTAACTTTTGCTTCCACAAACAGAAGCACCGCAACCAGAATGCCTATAACAACGGTAAACACCACAATACTTATTATATAAATCAAAGATATGCCTCCTTAATCCGTGCCTGAAGAGCCCCCTGTATTTGGACGAAAAGTTGCCCAGATGCAAGGCGCAAAAAAATTTGTAACCGGAGCAACCTCATGGTTGTGAGGATTGCAAATTTTTCTGCAACGCCGCAGGTGGGTGACTTTTCGTTCAAATACTATTTATAAAGTGATGCCTGAAAACATCATAAACGTCATGGCCATAAGTCCGGCAATGATCATGGTAAACCCGAATCCCTGCAGCCCCTTGGGCACATCTGAATACCGGGCCTTTTTGCGAATGGCGGCCATGGTCACAATGGCCAGCATCCAGCCGGTGCCGGAACCTGCGCCAAAGACAATGGATTCCATGAAGGTATAATTTCGCTCCACCATGAAAAGACTGGTGCCCAGAATGGCGCAATTTACGGCAATCAAGGGCAAAAAGACACCCAGCGTGGCGTAAAGCCCGGGGGAATACCGGTCAATGACCATCTCCACGGCCTGGGTCATGGCGGCAATCACGGCAACAAAGGTAATGAATTTTAAAAAGCTTAAGTCAAGATCGGGATATCCCAGCCAGGACAAAGCACCCGGGGCCAGAAGCCCGTGATAGATGATCCAGTTGACCGGACTTGTGACGGACAGCACAAAAATAACGGCAAACCCCAACCCTGTCGCAGTATCCACATTTTTAGAAACTGCAATAAAGGAACACATCCCAAGGAAATAGGCCAGAAGGATGTTGCCGATAAAAACGGAATTGATAAACAGACTGAACAGATCGCCCATGAATGCTCCCAACCCTAACGTTGCATAAAAATTTTATGCAACGTTGGGTTTATTTTTTTTGGCTTGATATGCCGGGTAAAGAATTTTTCAGCCATACCAGAAGGCCGATGACAAAAAAAGCGCCCGGGGCCAGCACCATCAGCCCCATGTTCTGGAAACCAAGGTCATATAAAAACCCGGGGACCACCTGGAGGCCTAAAAATTTTCCAGCCCCCAGAAGCTCCCGGATAAAGGCCACCACCACAAGGATCAGGCCATAGCCCAGGCCGTTGGCGATGCCGTCCACAAAAGAATCAATGGGGTCGTTGGCCAGGGCAAAGGATTCGGCGCGGCCTAAAACAATGCAGTTGGTGATGATCAACCCCACAAAAATGGAGAGCTGTTTGGAAATGTCATAAAAATAGGCTTTGAGCACCTGATCGGTAACAATCACCAGGGTGGAGATAACGGCCAGTTCCACAATAATCCGGATGTTGGATGGAATGATCTTTCTCATGGAAGAGATGAGCATGGATGAGCAGGCCGTTACCGCGGTCAGGGCCAGGGCCATGACAATGGCCGTTGACATCTTCACGGTCACGGCCAGGGCCGAACAGATCCCGAGTACCTGGTAGGCCACAGGGTTCTGGCTCCACAGGCCATTGACAAGGATGCCTTGGTATTCTTTTCTGGATTTAAGCTGCATGGTTCACCTTTTGCTGGTTTCAGTCATGGGATAGGGCCGCATGTTTTGGGTCCCCCTCTTTCGCTTTTAGGAATGAATTCGAAATAACTTAACCTGGGAGCGCGGGCGTCCCGCCCGCATCTTTACAATACTTGCGGACATGCGGGCGGGGCGCCCGCGCTCCCGGATATAGCAAAATGGGCAAGTTATTTAAGACCCGTTCCTTAATTGTTTCTGCCGGAAGGTGACGGATACCCCCTCGTACTTCATCAGGGTATTTTTAATGCCTTCGGACAGATACCTGCCTGTCAGGGTGGCCCCGGAGATACCGTCCACATAATTCTCCTGTTTATCTTTGGGCAGATCACCGGCCTTTCCCTGGGCAATGCCTATGGAGACAAATTCATCCTGGGAATTGAGGATCTTTTTGCCCTTGAAATTCTTCTGGAACCAGGCACTTTCAATCTCCCCGCCAAGGCCCGGGGTTTCAGAGTGGCTGAACACGGAAAATCCCGATACGGTCTGCCCGTCATTTTCAAAGGCCAGGTAGCCATGGATTTTTCCCCACAGCCCCCGGGTATTTATGGGCACGATATAGCCGGAAATGTTATTGAAATCATGGTCATCCCCGGCGTCCTGTGCATGGACAAAATACAGATGCATGCCGTCAGGGTCTTCTGTTTCCATGACTTTTCCCCGGTGGTCCAGAAAAACCTCTTTAATACGTTGGTCATAAAGGGTGTTGATGGTGTCTTTCCCAGGATTTTGTCCCGCATCCACAAGGCCTGCGGCCCGCAACAGGTTCACTTTTTTGTCCAGGGCCATATTTTCCTGCTGCCGGTCCTTAAAACCCGTTGCCGCCACCGTAATCAAAAGGCTGCATACCAGGGACAGGACAAGGGCAAAAAGAATGGCATGGGCTTTTGAATTTTTCTTAAACATTGGGAATCCTCTTTGACGATTTGTACTTGAGTACCAGGTGGTCCAGCAAAGGCGCAAACACGTTCATGAACAGGATGGCCAGCATCACCCCCTCCATAAACGCAGGGTTGCCCACCCGGATAATCACGGTTAAAAAACCAATGGCAGCCCCGAAAATCCAGCGGCCCGGATTGGTGCCCGGCGCGGAAACCGGATCCGTAGCCATAAAGGAGATGCCGAACAGAAAGCCGCCCGCACACAAATGGTAAAAGGGACCGGCATTGGACCAAGAGTCCTGGCCCCCGGGGATCAGGTAAACAATAATCGTGGTGATGACAAATCCTGCAATACCGCCGATAATAATCCTGTAATTGGCAATGCGGGTCACCATGAGAATGGCGGCACCGATCAGACAGCAGAGCGCCGAAGTTTCCCCCACACTGCCCGGCACAAATCCAGTGAAAAGCCGGCCCAGGGAATACCCTGCATCATAAAGGGCTGCGGTGATGGACTGCCCCCCGGCGCCTGTCACGGAAAGCGCCGTGGCCCCGGTCACGCCGTCCATCAGATGTTTGCCCGCCACCCAGACATCCCCGGACATGGAGACCGGGTAGGAGAAAAACAGAAAGGCCCGCCCGGTCAGCGCCGGGTTAAGGATATTGCGGCCCGTTCCGCCAAACACCTCCTTACCGATGACCACCCCAAAGGAAATGCCAAGGGCCACCTGCCACAAAGGGATGGTCGGGGGCAGGGTCAAGGGAAAAAGCAGCCCGGTAACAAGAAATCCTTCGGATATATTATGCCTCCGCACCACGGCAAAAAGAAACTCCCAGGCAAACCCCACCACATAGGAGACCATGATTATGGGCAGCACATACCAGGCGCCAATAAGAAAACATCGGGTCACGGACCAGGATTCCCCGGCCCCGATGCCGGCCTGGTATCCGGTATTGTATATCCCGAAAAAGGTCACCGGCAAGAGCGCCAGAATCACGATGCTCATGTAGCGTTTCAGATCCAGATGATCCCGGACAAAGGGCATGACAAGGGTCTTCACCGAAGGCAGAAAGAAAAATGTTTTTGTGGCGTCCCAGATAGGTTCATACTTTTTATACTTGCCGTCCCCGGTAAACAAGGGCTTTGTATCATCAAAAAACTTTTTTAAAGGATTTTTCATTCTTTGTCCTTGTAATAGGCATCCATGGCGTCCGAAAGTATTTGAGTCAGTTCAATTTTGGAAGGGCAGACAAATGAGCACAACCCGCATCTGCAGCAGTCCATGAGCCCAAGCGCCAATGCGTCTTCAAGGTCATCTGCATGCAGCGCTTTCATGATAAAGGCGGGCATAAGGTCATTGGGGCAGATCCGTTCGCAATAGGAGCAATTGATGCAGGCCCGCTCTTCTCCGTGAAGGGTGCAGTCCATTTTTGCCGGACGCCTGAACAGAGAAGATAGAAATGTGGACGAGAGCGTGGGCTTGTCAAGGCCGGGCCGGGCAAACCCAAACATCTCCTCCCCGGGCCCGGCCTCAATGATGTTGACCGTGTTTTCAAAAAGACCGATATGGGCATCTTTTTCCAGGATACGGCCGTTGAACCGGCCTGTGGTGACAAGACTATTCCCAGGAATTTTCCCGACCAGGGCAGACAAAGGCATGCCCTGGCGGACCCGCATATGGGGCTGCCGCTCCCCGGGCCCGGTGATGGTGACGATCTTTTCAACCGGATACCGGCCGGAAAGTAAAAAACGGCCCATCATGACCAGGTGATCCAGACGGATACACCAGGAGTTGTTCTCCGCCGCCTGTTGCTTGATCTGATAGAGTACGGCACCGGGGTGCCAGGCAGGATAGATATCCGGGGCGGTATGGGTGATTTGTTCCGCCACTGAACGGCCTATCTCCCAGATGCCTTCCAGGCTGCTTTCCCGGCAGACCACGGAAAGCCGATTTGAAAATCTGCGCAAAATCGCCATGCCCGCTTCAAAGGCAGCAATGTTATCTTTAAGGATGATATCCGGACGCGGCGAAAAAAGGTCATTGCCGTCCATGGCCACAATAATCATGGCAGGGGAATGATCGGGCTCTGCGCAATCCAGGGCCGGAAACCGGAGAAGTCCCTGCCACAGGCCGCCTTTTTTCAGACACGCCACAAGCTCATCCCGGGGCATACCGACGATCCCGTTCAAATCAACCGGATCATATTCAACATATTCATCTTCGGACTCAGTTGCGATCACCACCTCCATCAGGCGGCGCCGGGGTCCGTAAATAACCGTTTTCACCTGACCGGTTGCCGGAGAGACATATTGTATGGTTGTATCCCGCTTATCCGTGAACAGCGCTTCGCCGGTGTTCACACGCTGCCCCTCTTTAACCAGCAATTTAGGCCGGATATGCGGTATATCCCCGGCACAGCACCCTAAACTGGACGGCAGTGCCAGGTGAGTACAACTCAAATCAGGCTGTTCAGCCACATTCAAATCAAATCCCCGGGGAATTTTTAATATTTTCATTTAGTTATTCCATTTTTATGACTGGCAATGAACAGAAGATAGATGTTCTTTCCGAATGGACACCTGTTACGGAGCCCTCTCTCTTTTTTTGATTTTTAATTGTACCAGATACCGGAACAAGATCAAACGGTTAAGCAGAAACATTTTTAATTTAATACAGGGTGCTTTATAATCCATACGATCCATTGAAATTGACATCAAACTGCAGGCAAGTTACATGCAATTACCGTGGATTTCCTGGTTTATCCCTTGATTTTCCGGCATAGAAAGAATAGAAGAGAAATCTGATCTAACGAATATACCGGCCATAGAAAAGGATAGATAAAACATGGTTCAAAAAGATTTTGACAGCATACTCACCCAGGAATTTTTAGATGAGCTGTTGCCGCCTGAAAGAAGTGATCAGTTTTTTGAAGCGCTGTATGGTGATGCCTCAGAAGGCGCCTATGACATCAGGCTGGAGCCTATCAGTATTTCCGGCAGCCGGATTGTCCTTGCCTTTAATCTGCTTCGCCGGCCTGACAAATGCCTGGTGTGCAGCCTGACATACGGACTGCCCAATGTATTTAGCCGGCACCCCATGATCAATATCAAAGGAATAATTGAAAAAATCAAAGAAGCCGGAATCCCGGCGAAAAATTGGCGTTTAGGGGATACCGAGGAAAATTCTTCGTCCCTTCATATTATCCCTTTTTACATTGACCTGGACTGATAACCGATCCCACAGACAAAATCGCTGAATCCAAAAAGAAAAGACCTTTTGCCGCATGATCAAACGGCAAAAGGTCTTTTCTTTTAAACAGGGTTTTCGTTCAAGCACTAAGGAACGTTTGGCCGGAAACCCGTGTTTGGACGCAAAGTTGCCCAGATGCAAGGCGCAGAAAAATTTGTAACCGGAGCATACTAATGTATGTGAGGATTGCAAATTTTTCTGCAACGCCGCAGGTGGGTGACTTTGCGTTCAAACACTATTAAGCTTTGGGAAGCTTGGGAAACGACTTATTCAAAGTTTTATTCCACTCATCCAGTTTGGGTTTAACCTTTTTGAACACAGAACCCACATTGCCTTTGATGGTAATGCTTTCAATGGTATCTCCCTGGGTAATACTGTTGACCACGTCCTGGTCTGCCTGGCTGACAACTGCCCCGAATACCGTGTGCATACCGTCGAGATGGGGGGTAGGCACATGGGTAATAAAAAACTGGCTGCCGTTTGTCCCGGGACCGGCATTGGCCATTGACAGGATGCCGGGCTTGTCATGTTTAAGATCTTTTTTAAATTCATCTTCAAATTGATAGCCCGGGCCGCCCATACCATTGCCGTAAGGACATCCGCCCTGGATCATAAAATCCGAAATCACGCGGTGAAAGGTTAAACCGTTATAATATTCCCGTTTGGCAAGGTTTACAAAATTTCCCACGGTATACGGGGTCTTATCTGCAAAAAGCGTAATGTTAATGGTGCCTTTTGAAGTTTCCATAACTGCTGTCAAATCTGCCATGTTTTTTTCTCCTGAAAGTTAAAAAAATTTATTTGAACTTAATATAAAATTGCCGGATGTCAAATATAAAAAAAAAGAAAAACCACCAAAGCAGCGGTTTCGGCAGTTGATATGTGGGCCATTTATCCAAACCCTTTGAAAATCTCGAATATGTTGATAAAGTGAATGAATGGCGTTAAATGTCA
>JAQYWJ010000098.1 GCA_030145005.1 Desulfobacter sp.
TTCAAAAATCAAACTGGATACCTTAACCGAAGACTTTTCCGCCATTGTGAACGGTTCGGTTGAGGATGGGCTTGCCTCACAGGATGGAAAATCCATTACCGGCGGTGTCGGCCCGGGTGAAGCAAGTAGCGCCATGGCCCCGGCCCAGATGGGCAAACAGCAGGCGTTGACACAATTTTCTGTTGATTTGACCCAGAACGCAAGGGACGGAAAAATGGACCCTATTCTGGGCAGGGATGAAGAAATCCGGCAAATTGTGGATATTCTTATGCGCAGAAAACAGAACAATCCCATTTTAACGGGTGAGGCCGGTGTAGGAAAAACTGCGGTGATAGAAGGGTTTGCCCAAAAAATAGCCGCAGGGGATGTTCCGCCCGCATTAAGAGACGTTACAATCAGGGGCCTTGATATCGGTCTGCTTTCAGCCGGCGCCAGTATGAAAGGCGAATTTGAAAATCGCCTCAAACAAGTGATAGAAGAGGTTCAATCCTCCCAAATCCCCATTATTCTTTTTATTGATGAGGCCCACACATTGATCGGCGCAGGCGGGGCTGCAGGCACAGGCGATGCCGCCAATCTGCTCAAACCCGAACTTGCCCGGGGAACCCTGCGGACCATCGCAGCAACCACCTGGGCCGAATATAAAAAATACTTTGAAAAAGACCCTGCTTTAACCCGAAGATTCCAGGTGGTTAAAATCGAAGAGCCGTCACCGAAAAAAGCGTTGCTCATGATACGCGGGCTTGCCAAAACCCTTGAAGCCCATCACAAAGTAATGGTCCTGGATGAAGCCCTTTCGGCCGCAGTCTCCCTGTCCAGCCGGTATATTGCCGGCCGTCAATTGCCGGACAAGGCCATCAGCCTCATTGACACGGCCTGTGCAAGGACCAGCGTCAGCCAGCATACGGTCCCGGCCCAGGTGGATGACAGACGGAAAAAAATTGAAACCCTGGAGACCCAACTTTCCATCCTGGAAAATGAGGAGACCTTAGGCTTTGAGCACCAAGCAAAAAAAGAAGAGGTGACAGCCCTTTTATCCTCGGTACGTGAAGAATTGTCACAATATGAGGCTACCTGGGAAAAAGAGAAACAACTGGTGGATAAAATTCTGGCGTTAAGAAACCAGCTTAGAAGCCAGGGAGAAAACCCGGATGCCCCACGATCCGAAGACGATGAACATCAGGAAGAAAAAAGTCAGGAAAAGAAAATAGACGCTGAAGAAATCTTTTCCCAGCTCAAGGAGACAGAGGCGGAACTTAAGGAATGCCAGGGGGATTCCCCCCTTATTTCAAGCTGTGTAGATGCCGTTTGTGTGGGTTCGGTGGTGGAAGACTGGACCGGCATCCCCGTAGGCGGCATGGTAAAAGATGAGATTGCCTCGGTGCTGACCTTAGCAGACCGGATGGAAGAGCGGGTGGTGGGCCAGCGCCATGCCATGGAAGATATTACCAAACGGATTCAAACCGCCAGGGCCGGGGTGGATAATCCCAACAAACCTATAGGGGTTTTTCTTCTGGCCGGGCCAAGCGGCGTGGGAAAAACAGAAACGGCCCTGGCCCTGGCCGAAGCCGTATACGGCGGCGAGCAGAACCTGATCACCCTCAATATGAGCGAATTCCAGGAAGCGCATACGGTTTCCACCCTGAAAGGGGCGCCTCCGGGTTATGTGGGTTATGGAGAAGGCGGAATACTTACCGAAGCGGTTCGCCGTCGTCCATACAGTGTGGTATTGCTGGATGAGGTTGAAAAAGCCCATCCGGATGTCCATGAAGTCTTTTTTCAGGTATTTGACAAGGGCATGATGGAAGATGGCGAAGGCCGCCTCATTGATTTTAAAAACACCATTATTCTGCTGACCTGCAATGTGGGCGCGGATCTGATCATCAACATGTGCAAAGATCCGGAACTGATGCCCGATGCCGAGGGTATTGCCAAGGCCCTGCGTCCTTCCCTGCTAAAGGTATTTCCAGCGGCTTTATTAGGAAGGCTTGTGACCATTCCCTATTATCCCATCAGCGATGAAATGCTCAATGTTATTATCCGGCTGCAGCTTAAACGGATTCAGAATCGACTCTCTGAAACCAGAAATATTGAATTTACATATACAGCGGATGTAATTAAATTGATTACCGAACGGTGCACGGAACTGGAAAGCGGGGCCAGAATGGTTGATGCCATATTGACCAATACATTGTTACCTGCCGTCAGCCATGCCTATTTGACATCTATTGTAGAGGGAAACGAGATATCAAAAATGCATGTCGGGGTAAGTGAAGGCGATTTTAGCTATAAAATCGACTGATTTAAAAAAAGGGGATGACCATGGCCGATAACACCCAGGAAAACAGACAAATAGAACTTGTTACCCCCCTTGGAAAAGATGTACTGCTGTTAATTGAAGCCGGCGTTAACGAAAGCATATCCGAACTGTTCACGATTGATTTGGATCTGCTCAGCGAAGATGCCGATATAGATTTTGAATCTATTTTGGGGAAACAGGTGACAATCAAATTGGGACTGCCCAACGATAAAATTCGTTATTTTAACGGATTTGTGGGGCATTTTCAGGGGGGAGGCATCAAACATGGATTGTCTCATTATCAAGCCCGGATTTATCCCTGGTTATGGTTCTTGACCCATACCCATGACTGCCGGATATTCCAGAATAAAACCGTGCCCGATATCATTAAGCAAATTTTTGAAGATTTGAGTTTTAATGATGTGGAATACCGTCTGACAGAAGAATACAGGGAATGGGAATACTGCGTACAGTACCGGGAATCGGATTTTAATTTTGTCAGCCGTCTTATGGAGCATGAGGGCATTTTTTATTATTTTATCCATGAAGAGGAACGCCATACCCTGATTTTGGCGGATTCCAATGCCTCTGTTCAACCCTATGACGGATTTGAAACCATTCCTTTTGCTGTCACCGATGCATCCGGGTCTTTTGTCACCCGGGAGGCGATCCGCTCCGTCCATATGGAAAAACATCTGCATTCCGGTGCCTTTACACAAAGGGATTTTGATTTCAAGGTGCCGGGAAAGAATCTGACGACCCTTCACGGTATTGCAAGAAAACATGATCATTCAGAATATGAAATATATGAATATCCAGGTCGTTACAAAGAATCCGGTCATGGAGAAGTCTATACCCGGGCCAGAATTGAAGCCATTCGGGCCGGGTATGAAACCATATCCTGTGAATCCGATGCCAGGGGCATTGCCGCAGGCAGTTATTTTGAACTGACCGACCACCCGCGGTCCCTTTTTAACAAAAGTTTTCTTGTGAGATCGGCTGTCCATCAATTATCCACCAGTTTGGGGTTTCAATCCGGTGTCCCCATCAACACTTCAGGATACAACGCACATTTTACCGCCATTGACTTTGACACCCCCTACCGGTCTGCCGAAAAAACCTGGAAGCCCATGGTGGAAGGTCCCCAGACCGCCATTGTCTGCGGTCCCAGCGGCGATGAAATTTACACGGATCAATACGGACGGGTTAAAGTTCAGTTCCACTGGGACAGAGAGGGACAACGGGACGAAAACAGTTCCTGCTGGATTCGGGTTTCCCAGATATGGGCCGGGAAAAAATGGGGCGGCATGTATATTCCCAGAATCGGCCAGGAAGTTATTGTGGAATTTCTGGAAGGAGACCCGGACCAACCCATTATTACCGGCCGTGTTTACAACGGCAAGGCAATGCCCCCCTATCCGTTACCCGAGGAAAAAACAAAATCCACCATAAAATCGGACTCGTCCAAGGGCGGTAATGGATTTAACGAAATCCGGTTTGAGGATAAAAAGGGGGCTGAACAACTCTTTTTTCACGCCCAGCGGAATATGGATATCCATGTGAACAACAACGCCTTTGAATCCGTCCTGGGTAATTGCCATCAAACCGTTGGAGGAAAGGACAGCGGTGACAGAAAAGAACTGATTGGCGGAGATAACCATTACAGGGTTGTCGGGGATCGCATCAGCAAAGTTCAGAGCAATGACAATTTAACCGTCGAAGCGGACCGTATGCAGGAAATTACCGGAGATGACAGTCTTACTGTCAAAGGTGATATATTGACCGAAACCCAAGGAAACCATCACCTTAAAGTCGACTTAAACAGTGAGCGGGAAATAGGGTTAAACTATAAAATAAAAGCCGGCAACACAGCGTTCATCCAAGCACCCTTTATCAAGCTTGAGGCCAACGGGACTCTGGAATTGGCCTGTGGCTCATCTTCCATTATCCTGACACCGGCGGCCATATTTATCAATGGTACATTGACCAATATAAACAGCGGCTCAGGCCCGCCGGTATCATCGTCATCCGCATCCTGCATGTCACCACAGCCCCCTGATTTACCCAAGGACCCAACGCCGGCGGATAATGCAAAGCCTGGTGAACCGCCGGATAAGAAGCCCCAGGCGGTTTATTCTCAAAATCAAACCCCGGCATCAAAAGTTTTACACCAGGCAGCAGAAGACGGCACGCCATTTTGTGAAGAGTGTGAAAAGGCGGCCCAACAAGCGGCTAACGAGGAATCATAACTTTCCATGAATAAAAATCAGCGCATAGACAGGATTTATAAGGAATTGTTTTCCGTTCCAAAGACAAAGACATATGCCGTACTTGACGGGGCATCCATCAAAGATCTGCTGCTCTACCTTGATGAATATGAACCCGACTGCTTTTGCCTGTACACTGGAGAATTACCCCATGATGTGGAAGAGGCCGCGCCCTACCTCGTCCACCTTGAAAAAGAGAACCCGTTTACCCGCTGGGTCATAGAAAACGGTTGGGGAAATCACTGGGGGATTTTTGCACTTTGCCCGGAAAACATTAAGGCTGCCCGGAAACATTTTAGATCTCTTATCAGAGTCAAAGATCCCGACGGAAAACGCCTGTTTTTCAGATTTTATGATCCCCGGGTATTAAACATATATCTGCCAACCTGCAATGAAAAGGAGCTCGCTGCGGTCTTTGGTCCGGTTGTCTGTTTTATTACTGAAGAAGACCCAAACCGACTTCTCAGATTTAATCCAAACGTGGCAGATGGAATCATTGCATATGAAACGATTGAAATTGGTTGATGATATAATTTTGAAAATCGAAAAATACAAAATTAAAAACCGACTTTATCAGCCGATAATCGTAGTAGGATGCCCTGAGACAATAACGCCGCCATGGGCGGTCTGATCTCCTATCCTGGCTGCGGGCATGCCGCCGATGATCACGGAGGTAGACCCCATGACAATAGTATCCGGAGGGCCTACGCAGGTTGCCATGTCACCCACCCGGGCGGCAGGCAATCCCCCAATTAGGACTGTAAAGCATCCCGGCGGCAGTATGGGACCGCTGACATGGGGGACAGTGCCGGTCACCATTGGGCAGGTGTGCATATCTCCAACTCTTGCGGCAGGTGGCATTGGGAACTCCTTTGTATTAAGAATTCTTCAGATTTAATTTTTTATCTGTACAATCCTTGTATCAACACGCCAGTCCTTGTTGACCGAACTGAGCATCCGAAACATTAAATTTTCGCAGAATTCACAGGCCCGGTCTTGGACATAGGACCAACTGCGAAATCCTGTCTTCTTTGAAAGAGTATAGCCGAATTTGTCCAACAGTTCATTATTTTTTAACAAAACCAGGGATAAAATCAACGACCATGAAAAGAATGAACGGTCCGAATCCGATTTAGGAAGCGCTTTCGGGGGACGATCTTCCTTATGTTCCGGAACCTGATTTTCCTGAACAACAGGGGATGAGCATCCTGAGGTCATCAAGCATGGCCAAAGCAGTTGAGTATCGCTTATCGGGGTCTTTTGCAAGCGCCTTATCCATAATCCGGTCCAACTCAAAGGAAAGTCCGGAAACAATTTTGGACGGCGGGATATGTGCCTGGTTTATAATTTTATTCATGGCCTGATGGGGAGGGCCTTCAAAGGGTTTGCGACCCGTCAGGCACTGGTAGAAAACAATGCCGGCAGAAAAAATGTCAGAGCGCGAATCCACATGTTTCCCATTCACCACTTCAGGAGACATGTAGCTAGGGGTTCCTAAAAGAGGCCCCATCTGGGTTAATTCTGAAGAATCAATTTTCGCGATACCGAAATCAGTTACCTTAATGTCCCCATTTGGGGTGATGATAATGTTTCCAGGCTTGATATCTCTGTGGACAATGCCCTTGTCATGTGCATGCTGTAAAGCGTCAAGCAATTGAATCATCATCCGGATGGTTATGGAAAGGTCTGAGGCCCCGGTTTGTTTCTGTAGAATCTTTTTCAGCTCTTGGCCTTCAACAAATTCCATCGCAATAAAAATAGTTTTTTGATCTTCCCCGAAATCATAAACCGATACTATATTGGGATGGTTCAAACGGCCTGTAATTTTGGCTTCCTGCTTAAACCTGTCTATGGATGAGGCAACGGATGGATCGTCCATGTTCAAGATATAGGGACTGATGGTTTTTAGGGCAACAGATTGCTCAATAGACGGATCAAATCCTTTATAAACCATGCCCATGGCACCTTGGCCCAATTTTGATACAATTTTATATTTTCCCAGAAACCTTTGGGAGGATAACTCGTCAACTTGCTTCATGAAAACCTCATTCTGACAGGATTTGAATGATCAACTTTATATGAAAGTCAAAATAACTTATTGAATTACCTTCATGTTTCGTTGTGGCTTGAACCTGGGCATTGATAAACCAAGTCAGCCCATGGCTTTTATTTGACACAAAACAACACTGATGTTATCCAACCCGCCGGCATCATTCGCCTCCTCTAACAGGATATCTGCACAATCCCCAACATTGAAACGCCGATTTAAAATTTTTTCAATTCTTCTGTCAGTCAGCATATTTGTTAATCCATCGCTGCAAAGAAGGTACAAGTCGTTTTTTAAATATTTGCTACAATAAGTATCCAGCTGAACATATTTATTAAATCCAATGGCCTGGGTTAAGATATTTTTCTTGGGTTGTTTTCCTATCTGACCATGATCAAACCATTCCTGGTACAAGGAGTGGTCCTTGGTTATTTTAGTTAATTGCCCGCCTCTAAGGCGATAAATCCTGCTGTCTCCAATATGAAAAGCAATGATATAACCGCAGGAAGCCACGTATACCCCGGCAAGGGTTGTTCCCATAAATTCGTATTTTGACTTATTTTCCCGGCAGTTGGTCTGGTATAAAATGTGATTGGCTTGGGAAACTGCATTTTCAACCACAGAGCATAAACCACTGACTTCCGGCGGAACGCCTCCTGACTCCGTGATGTCTTCCAATTGTATGTCAATAATCTCCGGCCTTAATTGGCGGGCAACAGACGCGATGACAATGGAACTTGCCTGGGCACCATTGCGCTGCCCACCCATGCCGTCAGCCAATAATAAGAATTTTCCTTGATCATTGATAAAAATGGCATCTTCATTATGTGACCGTTGCTGCCCGGGATCAGAAACACCATATGCAGAAATAAGACGAGTTTCAACTTGAAGGTTGGTTTTACCGGATTGGTTCATGTTTTAAGTACCTGTACCATAATTTTTACAGGTTGATATTTTCGATATTTAAATAATATCAGTTAAATACATTAACGACAACAGGAAAAAAATTGCCACATACCGCCAGGTCCGGTAATGCGTCTTTTTCCGAGTCTCTACTTTTC
>JAQYWJ010000099.1 GCA_030145005.1 Desulfobacter sp.
AGGAAAGGAGCGGTTTCGTGAAAGGTTACGTTCAGGTTTACACGGGCAATGGTAAAGGAAAAACAACCGCAAGCATAGGTCTTGCAGTCAGAGCGAGCGGCGCCGGGCTTAGTGTATTTATTATTCAGTTTATGAAACAGGGCATGTATTCCGAAATACACGCACTTAAAAAATTAGATAATATCTTTGTAGAACAATATGGCGCAGGGCAATTTGTTAAAGGAAAACCTTCTGATGCAGAGAGAGCTATGTGCCGGCAGGGGTATGAACGGTTATGTCAAATTATTGAAGCAGGAAAGCATGATCTTGTTATCGCTGATGAGGCAAATATGGCCTGTTTTTGCGGCTTGCTTCCCGAAAAAGACCTATTGCATCTGATTGATATAAAACCTGACCATATTGAGCTTGTGGTTACCGGACGCGGCGCTCCTGCGTCTGTTATGGATAGAGCAGATCTTGTAACGGAAATGACAGAAGTTAAACATTATTATCAACAAGGTGTTGTGGCCAGGGTGGGAATTGAGAAGTGAAATAAACAACATCAATGCGGAGCAGGCCAATACTATTCCGACATTGGCAGATCTTGCATTAAAGTACGGCACCATTTCACAGGATCAGCATGCGCACCTGTTAAAACGTTTCATCTTTAAAAAAGAGCAGGCTGATTTTGAGGATCTGTTGCGCGATCAAGGCATGGCAACGCCGTATCAACTTGGGTTGCTTAAGCTGATCCGGGAATACCAGATTGTTCGCAAAAGCGGCGAAGAATTCGGTAAAATTGCCATTGGAAAAGGCCTTGCCACCATGGTCGATATCAATCAGGCATTGGACTTACAAAAAAAGGAATTTAAAAAGTCACGACATAAAAAACTTATCGGTGATATTCTTGTTGAAGCCCGGATTTTAACAACAAAACAAAAAGATCTAATCCTTAAAGAGCAGAATCTGTTTAATAAACATGATTATGACTCATCCTATAAAGAAAGCAACTCATTTGACAATTCAGGAAAGGGTAGGGGCGGGGATGCTGAAAAACAATCTGAAATAAGTATCATCGTCAGTTCAGATCATATGACTGCCTGGATAGAAAGAAGCAATCCTGATGAAATTGCGATCACATTAAACCAGGTTAAAGATGCAGCAATGACATATGGCATTGTCAACGGTGTGTATCCTGATTCTTTTATTCAATGTTTTCTTGATGCCGGTGTTAAGAAATTTCCAGTTGCCCGGGTGGACTGCTCTAATTTTTTGAAGCGTCAAAGCAATCTTTCTTTATATATAAGTGGGGATAACGGCCAACCAATAGAGAAGAGAAAAGGTGAAGTTCTCACCGAACAGACAGATGCAGCCACAGAAATTCAAGTTGAGAACCTGTATGGTGAAAATATAAACGCTGTAGCAGGAAATGATTTTGCTGTTCGTTGTGGCGAAAATACCAGATGGTCAAGGGACAAGTTGAAAATCCTTGCCGCGAAATCCGGAATGCCGGCGCTTTCAGCCACCCGAAGCGTGTTTATTCATCCTGTGGTTCATATCCTCGAAGATGCCGATTATCGTTACGGATCCATTGAACCCTATGCCGATTTATCGGTATCAGGGACGATTACCGGTGCATATCCAATAACCGCAGGCAAGGTAAGCGCCGAGGAAATTCGGGGTGCAAATATAGATGCTATAGGCGATATCCATACCAGGGTCGGTATTTCCGATGCGATTATTCGTGCCCAGGGTGATGTCCATGCCCGGTATGTGCATAACAGCAAAATAGAGACCTTTGGCAATGTATATATTCAAAATGAAATCATTGACTCACAGATCAGATGCAGCGGAAAATTTGAAAGTCCAAAATGCAGGGTAATTTCATCAAGAATTTATGCCAAGGGCGGGGTTATCCTCTCCGGCGTCGGGAGTGAACGGTCAGCGCCAAGCACTATTGTTGCAGGCGGCGAACAGCATGCCATTGGCCTTGTGCAAACCATTTTGGATATGATGAATTCTATTCTTGGCAAATTAGAGGACCTCAAAGACGAAAAGGACCACCAGCAGTCCCAGGCAGAAAAAATTTTTAAGAAAATGATCAAACTTAAAACGTTTCATGACAAGGCCAAGAAAAAAAAAGATGCGTTGTTATCCGAACTTAATAAAAAAAAGGAACATATAAACGAGAAAATTTTGAAAAACATCCAAAAGCTAATTTCAACCTACGATAAAAGAATGAACAGTTCTCTGGTTACACTGAAAACAATGAATGATTCCAAAAAAGAGCATAATACATGTGTTATGGAATTGGAAAAAAAGATCTCCACAGCTACTGCCCATGCAGAAAAAGAGATTCTTTCACATGAAAAAATATTTTTTGCATATTTGGAAAAATCAAAGGAAAGAATCAGCGTTCCGATTATTGAGATTAAAGGAAAAGCCTATGCCGGTACTATTCTGGGTGGTGTTTACCAAAGTTTGCCACTTACGGATGATAAAAACGGGTTCAAGGTTGAAGAGGTGGGAGGACAGGGAAGGGCTCCTGAATTACAATTTACCCCGCTGTTGCAGAAGTCATGAGGTTTTCAGATTGGCATGGAATAAAGACGAGTGGACAGCCCCAGAGGAATAAAGCCTGCTTTCTATCAGATGAACCTGGTTTACAGGAATTTTTATGGTGCCTGTTTCAATTTTAAGCGCTTTCTTTAATGTGCCTGGTTTTGCATAGTGGCGTACCCGAGATAGTGTGATGTGTGGTGAAAATCTTTTCTCTTTAACAAACTGATGGCATTTATTCAGTTTTGAATTGATGTCGCGCTGCAAAGTTACCACTTCCGGATTTGTCTTATCCGGCCCAATCCAGATTACTTTAGGATGGCGTGCATTTGGAAAAACGCCAAGTCGGTTAAATGTAATATTAAAACGGGCCTTATCAGCAATCGCTTCAGATAATATTGTTTTAATACAGGGTAGCGTCTGCTCTGGAATATCTCCGAGAAATTTTAGGGTTAGATGAAAATTTTGAGCTGAAGGCCATCCTGCATGAATGCCGGTGGAACGAATTGCCGACTGGACCCGGCTTAGCTGACGCTTCGTATGCCCGTCAAGAACGATTGCGATAAAACATCTGATTGTAGCGTTAGCTTTATAATTTCTATCAGAATTCAAGCAGATCTCCAAAATGTTTCATGTGGAACAAATATTGAATTATACGTTTAAAGAACGGGTCTTAAATAACTTGCCCATTTTACTATATCCGGGTGCGCGGGCGTCTCGCCCGCATCTTTACAATACTTGCGGACATGCGGGCGGGACGCCCGCGCTCCCAGGTTAAGTTATTTCGGACTCATTCCTAAGATGTGGGCATGAACCTGATCTATATCCAGGGTTTCAACCCTTTCAATGATAAAAGAGAGTCCCGGGTATGTTTGGGTCAGCCGGTCAAGATTGGTTTTCCGGTTGCCCTGGAGCCGGGACAAAGACCTGGGGTGTACCTGGAGCACGACACTCTTTTTTTCCCCTGGTGGTTCAATCCCTTTCCAGCCGATCTGCCCTGTCAGCACCGTATCAATCTGTTCACAGGCCTGGTCAAACATAAGAGCGGATAAAACCAGATGACCAAAGGCCGGGTGCCATGGACCTGCAATCATCTGGCCGGCATCATCCATCATCTCTGTGGCCTGCAGTCCTATACGTGCCACTGATACCCCTGCACACTTGAAAATCGTGACCATTTTTTTTGTCTGATCAACAGCCTGTTCAAGGCTTAACGGGACATATCGTCCGGATCGGTACCATTGGGCAAGCCTGGAGCCACCCAGCACCAGAAGAGGGTAGATCCTGGCAAAATCCGGCTCAAGTTCTGTAAGCGCTTCTGCTGTATGTACAGCACCGAAATCGTCATCTCCGGGCAGTCCAACCATCACCTGCACACCTGTTTTAAGGCCATTGTCCTTAAGCAGGGCCATGGCTTTTCGGGTATCCTCACTGGTGTGTCCCCTTTCGGCCAGGGTAAGCACACGATCATCCATGGACTGGACACCCAGTTCTACGGTTTCAAGACCAAAGGGCCGGGCAAGATCCAGAACCTGGCAGGTTACGGTATCCGGACGTGTGGAGCAGCGAATGCTATGGATCTGTCCCTGCCGGATCCATGGCTGAACCGCCTTAAGCAGTGCAAGTATTCTGGATGTTTCCAGTCCCAGAAAATTACCGCCGAAAAAGGCCAGTTCCACCCGGGAACGATTTTTTTTGAACTGAAGATAGGTATGGATAACATCAGACAGACGTTCTGCCTCACTGTCAAAAGTCTGCACTTCTGAAGTCTGTCTTGCGATCAGGCGCTGGTTACAGAAAACGCATAAATGGGGGCATCCCTGGTGGGGAATAAAAAAAGGAATTACCAGGGGCGGGGACATAAAGACTTAGTCAGAATCCTGGTTCAAAATAGCCAGCGCTTTTCTGGCAGCATCCTGTTCAGCGGCTTTCTTGGTTTTCCCGGTACCCATGGTGGAAACCGTATCCAGGTTCAGGGCGATCTCAAATGTTTTGTCATGGTCGGGGCCCTTCTCTTTTGCCAGGGCATAATCCGGGGTTTTGCCGAAATGCTCCTGGGTAAATTCCTGGAGACCGCTTTTATAATCAATGAAATTCGATGAGGATAGAACCTGCTGCACGGGTTTTTTAAAAAGACGGTTTACCATGGTTTGTGCTCGGTCAAATCCTGCATCCAGGTACACCGCTGCAACCACCGCTTCAAAGGTATCTGACAGAATGGAGTTTTTGTCTCGGCCGCCTGAAAGAGATTCCCCCTTACCCAGCCTAATAAAGCGGCCCAGATCAATTTTCCGGGCAATGTGCGCCAGTCCTGTTTCACTGACAAGGTTTGAGCGCAGCCTGGAAAGATCTCCCTCATTTTTCAAAGGATCACTTTCCATGAGCAGATGCCCCACACATAGTCCTAGCACCGCATCGCCCAGGAACTCAAGGCGTTCATTGTCCGTGTCGCAGGTATTCTGATTTTCATTAAGATAGGAGCGATGACACAGGGCATTGGATAAAAAGGAGCGGGACTGAAATCGGTAATCAATATTTTGTTCAAGAATATCCAGGCGGGGAATGGACTGGATTTCCAGCAACCGGTCGTTCAGTGTTTTGAACACGGACATAGCCACATTCAAATCACCTCTGGCCCGGCCAAGATCCACGCCTTTATTAAAGCTGCCATGGAAATCAGAGCCTCCCGTAGCCAGCAGTCCTTTACTGTGTACAATTTCAGACAGATGTTTCTTCAGGGCTGAATCATGCCCTGAATAATAGACCTCAATCCCAGCAAGTCCGTCCTCGACGAGCATGTTTACAAAGGTATCCAGGTCATGGGGACGTTGAAAATCAATGATTCCCGGATGGGCCAGAACCGGCAGGCCACCGGCATCAAGAATCAGCCGGATGGCATCCCTGCAGGATATTTTAAATTTATCAACATAGGCGGGTTTATTTTTACCCAGGTAAAGATCAAAGGCCCTGCGGAAGTTAGGCACATAACCTTTTTCCACAAGCAGTTCGGCAATGTGGGGGCGGCCTGTCTGGGAGGCGCCAAAGCGATTTTTCACCTCATCCAGGGTAATATCAAATCCCAATTCATTAAGTTTTTCAATAATTTTGGGATTTCGGTTGGCCCTGGCTTCTGCCGCACGAGCCAGGGCATCGTTTAATTTACAGTCATAAACGGAAAACCCATATCCCAGCATATGAATGCTGCCCAGGGATTTGAACTCAGGCGGCGGAGAACACGAAATTTCAACACCGGTGATAAATTCAAACGGGTACGAATGAACAATATCTTTTATTTCCAGAATTCCGGCAATGGTATCGTGGTCAGTCAGAGCAACTGCCTCAATATCGGTATCTCCGGCCAAATCAAGGATCTGCCTGGGCGTCAGGGATCCGTCCGACGCAGTGGAATGTGTATGAAGATCAATCAAAACCTGCTGTAAAGCCTTTGACGGGGAATTAAATTCCCATAGCTTTCTCCATGTCTTCTTCATGGGTTTTGCACTTGATGCACTGGGTCGTCACAGGCCGGGCTTTAAGCCGTTCGATGGAAATATCTTCCTCGCACATTTCACACTGGCCAAAGGTTCCGTTTTCAATCCGATCCAATGCCTTTTTAATTTTTTTAATCAGTTTGTGCTCCCGGTCCCGGATGCGCAGTTCAAAACTTCTGTCCGCTTCATGGGAGGCCCGGTCCGTGGGATCAGGAAAGTTCTCCTTGGGCTGGGTCATGCCTGTAACGGTTGTGTCGGCATGGGAAAGCAACTCATTGAGCCGGTCAGTCAACAACGCTTTAAAAAAATCCAGATCTTCTTGTTTCATAGTGTTGTCCTTCTCTTTAAATAGAATTTGCGCGACACGCGACACCTAAAAATTTCATGATTATATTCAGATATGCTTTTATTGTAAAGTTTTTTTGTCACTATCCGGATATTTGTTATATGACACCTGACCGAAAAACGGTGTTTGGACGCAAAGTTGCCCAGATGCAAGGCGCAGAAAATGCAACCGGAGCATACTAAAGTATGTGAGGATTGTAAATTTTTCTGCAACGCCGCAGATGGGTGACTTTTCGTTCAAACACGATATAAATCAGCAGATCCGGGGCAGCTGTTCGCCGGTTAGCATATCCACAATCCGTGTGCCGCCGATAAAAGTCTCCAGCACCACCCGGCCCGGGTCCTGGTCTGTAACCTCTCCGACAATCACAGCGTCTTTGCCGAACTCATCCCGACGAATTATATCCAGCACTTTGTCGGCATCTGCGCCAGGCACAATGGCGATGAGCTTGCCCTCATTGGCCAGGTACAGGGGATCAAACCCCAGAAGTTCGCAAATGCCCCGGACCGGGCCGCGCACCGGCAGCCGGTCCTCAAAAAGCCGGATACCCACCGTTGACTGGACGGCAATTTCGTTCAATGTTGTACCAAGCCCGCCACGGGTGGGGTCCCGCAGCACATGAACCGGGCATCCTGATTCCAGCACCCCCTTGACCATATGATTTAAGGGTGCAGAATCGCTTTTTACGTCAGAATCAAATTTCAACCCTTCGCGTTCGCTCAATATGGCGACCCCATGATCGGCAATGGTACCTGAAACAATCACTTTATCGCCGGGTCGCGCTCCGTTCCCCGACACATTGACGCCGGTTGGAATAGATCCAATCCCGGAAGTATTGATAAATATTTTATCAACCTTTCCCCGGGGCACCACCTTGGTATCACCGGTGACGATCAGGACCCCCGCTTTTTTGGCAGCCTTGGCCATGGATTGGAGAATACGTTTAAGGTCAACAACTTTCATGCCTTCTTCAATGATCAGCCCCACTGATATATACAAGGGGGTTGCCCCGCACATGGCCACATCATTGACGGTGCCGTTCACGGCAAGCTCGCCGATATCCCCGCCAGGGAAAAAAATGGGATCCACGGTATAGGAGTCCGTTGAAAAAGCCATCCGGCCTGCGGGCACCTCAAAAACGGCCCCGTCGTCCTGTTTTGCCAATAGTCCGTTGTCGAACAAAGGCAAAATCAATTCCGAAAACATGGCATGGGAAACCTTGCCCCCGGCCCCGTGATCCAGAAGAATCGTATCATTATTATTCATGGTATTTTCCTTGTACTCGATCATC
>JAQYWJ010000100.1 GCA_030145005.1 Desulfobacter sp.
AAAATAACGTGTCATAGCTGTCTTTCCTAAAATTCCTGGGGTTCATATAACAGCCATGGGCTGACCTAGTCTATCAACACCCAGGCCCAACCCACAACGACACATGAAAGTAATTCAATAAGTTATTTTGACTTTCATATAAATAACACTATCGGCATAACCCCAAAATCCTTGATTGCATCCGTGCATGAATATTTCAATCTTGATTTTACAGCAGTGTTTTGGACAGAACAAACAGCAGACTGTAAAGTATGGTTAAGAACAGCACAAGATTCCGGTGATCTGTACTGCGCCGACCCCGGTACCGGGAAAGCAAAAGGCCTGCAGCATTGATCAGAGTCCCTGCACCCAGCACACCAACAAGGAAACGGACATAGTTCTGATCCCAGTAACGCCTTAATTGCAGATGGTAGAAACGGTCAAAAAAGGTTTCAAATTCGGGCTGGGCCCTGTGAAAAATCAGAATAGCAGCAATTAATCCTGCACAGGCAGCGATATTCATCCAGATAAAAACAAGACCGAAAAGGTCTGTGGATTTTCGCCTATCTGATTGTTTTCTCTTTTCTGTCATACTGTCAAAGATGAACCTTAGGACCGCAGATGAAATAATTTGAGGTTCTTAATCGCAAAGTCAAACTGTTTTGCGGATTGCCGGGCCTTTAGAGCCTGTTTAAAAATTGATGAATCGGCTGTGATCTCATGAAATTTCGCTTCGACCCCCTAATTTTTAAACAGGCTCTTACAGGAAGTCTCTTATATGGGCTTGGGCCTTGAACCTGCGCGTAATCATTTCAATAATCTCCTCGGCACTGGTCTCTATGGGCTTATTGCTCACATTGATCATAGAAAAGCCTTTGGTAATATAATATTTCTGGGCGTGCTCAATCTCCTTTTCAATTTCATCCTTTCCGGAATAGGCATAGATATCCTTTGCCCCCAGGCTTTCCTGGCGCATTCTCCTGTGAGCCTGCAGCTGTTCCGGGTTGATATTCAGTGCAAACACCCGACGCCGGTCCACAAGATCCAGACTCTGGGGCATGGGAACACCCGGGACAAAGGGAATATTGGCTACCTTCCACCCCAAAACGCTCATGTACATTGACAAGGGCGTTTTACCGGCCCTGGACAGTCCTATCAACACAATTTCGGCTTCAATTAAAGTCTCCGGATTCAAACCGTCATCATGGGCCAGGGCAAAATCAATGGCGGATACCTGTTCTAAATTCACCAAGTGAATCTCCCTATAGAGCCCCGGGGTTTCCAGAGGCGGACGGTCAAGAAATGTTTCTATTTTTGAAATAATGGGACCCATCAGATCAATGGTCACAATATGATTGTCCATGCCCTGGCGCGTGAGGTACCTGCGAAGGTTTGAATCAACAATGGTATGAACAATAATACTTTCAATATCCTTGACCTTATCGATGAGATCATCGACCTGGCTTTCCGTACGTATCCTGGGGACTTTTACAACAGTGATATTGGAATCAGGGAATTGTACAAGGGTGGATTCCACGAGATGAAAGGCGTTGACGCCCTCACCGCAGGAAACAATGTATATCATCTGGAATTTGCCGGATCCAAGCATGTCTTTCATAAAATTAAGGCCTTTATCCTGTCAGGGTTTTACGTTATAACAACCATGGGCTGAGCTATTCTATCAACACCCAGGTTCAACCCACAACAAAGCATGAAAGTAAGGGCCATGGAAACAATAAAATTTACCACATGACTTGTCTTTTTACCCATCTTCTTCGTTGCACCAATGGGCAGACAATACAATTTATCTCTCCCATTGATGCGCCTTGAAGACGGATAAAAATCCGGCGCCATGTTGGTAAATTTTAAAAGTTCCATGGCCCTAATTTAACAACTTATTGAAAATTTCATATAAAATACCCATACATAAACCTGAAACAAGAGTCAATTAAATATTATGGGACACCAGGACAGGGGCCATTATGCAAAAAAACACCCCGGTGCGCAATTGAATCAGGCGCTTGCCCAGGCCATTCTGCAGGCAAGCAGCAACGGCATACTTGCATGTGCAAGTGCCCATCGCCTTGCAAAGGCACAAAATTGTTTGCCAAAAGAAATCGGGATACAGGCGGATCTGCTTGAACTGCGTATCTCACAATGCCAACTCGGCCTTTTCGGATACGCCCTGGGCAAAAAAAAATTTAATCCCGATGCCGGCATTACACCGGAATTAAAGGACAGGATATTTGATGCTCAGTCTGGCGGAAGAATTGACTGCAAATCCTGCTGGGATATTGCAAAGGAATTCAAAATTTCCAGACTAAATATGGGGTCTGTCTGTGAACGGCTTGAAATCCGGATCAAGCCCTGTCAATTAGGTGCATTCTAAAATCATTTCAGGTTTAATCAAGTCGCCTTGCGGCCCGGCACTTTCTTAAGCGCCTTTTTTCTTCGCCGTTGCTTCTGCTTTTTCAGCCGGGCTAATTTCCGGGCTGTGGCATCGGGCATTCCGGATTTTAGCTGTTCAATTTTTTCCACCAGGTATCGCAGGGCCATAAACCGGTTCAGATGCTGGGATCTGTATTTCCCGAATTTTACGCTTATTTGGGTGGGCAGATGGGTCAAAAATACGGCAGAGGACGATTTATTGACCTTTTGGCCGCCACGGCCCGAAGATGTTATAAATTTCTCCAGGATATCCTTTTTGTAAATACCCAAATGATCCATTTTCTTTTCAAGGGCTCTTATCTTTTCTATATCAGGACCGGGCATCGAGATTCCAGCAGCTAATTTTTAACAGACGTCTTTGACTGGAAAATTTTTCCTATTTTATCAGACATCTCTTTTATGGAAAGCGGTTTGGATAACACAGCCCTGATACCTTTTTGCGCCATCATATCCAAAGTAATGTCATCACTGAATCCCGTACAAAGAAAAATAGGGGCATCCGGGCGGATTTCCCTTATATTTTCTGCCAGACAATCCCCATTCATATGCGGCATATACAGATCCGTAATTACAAGGTCATACGTTAAGGGCTCTTTTTTGAAACACGCCAGGGCTTCCAAAGGATCCGTCATGGTTGTGGTGCGACACCCTAAGCGGTCCAGCATGGACTTTGCTACTTTGAGAATGATATTTTCATCATCCACAAAAAGGACATGGATTTGATATTTAATGTCGATTACATCATTTAAGGCAGACGTGTGAAAAAGCCTTGAAGCAACGCTTTTTTCCGAAAAATTTGAAAAATATAACCTGAACTCACTTCCCTTGCCCAACCGGCTGTGTACCTTTATTTCGCCATCCATATCTTTAACGATACCATAAACAACAGACAGTCCCATGCCGGTTCCATTCTCACTGCCCCTGGTGGTATAAAACGGTTCAAAAATTTGGCTCATCACCTCCTTTGACATACCGCACCCTGTATCGGAAACACTTAAACAGATATAATTTCCCGGCTTGACCCCGCCGTTGGAATCGGATTGAGAAACATCTACAGGCATCAATGAAATTTTGATTACGCCTCCTGTCTCGCCTATGGCATGCACACCATTGCTAACCAAATTCATTATGATCTGGTGTAGTTGGGTGGGATCCGCAATAACAGGTGGACAACTTGGGTCTACATTTCTTTTTATTGAAATATTGCGTGGAATACCGGACTTCATCAGCATGAGTACAGTGTTTATACAATTTTGTATCTGTAACGGCTGTCTTTCAATTTTTTTGTGACGGGAAAAATTTAAGATCTGCTGGACAAGCTCTTTTGCCTGCAGGGCACTTTCATAAACCTGTGTCAGAATTTCTTTTGTTTCATTATCATAAGCAGAGTTCTTAAGAAGCAGAAGTTCTGCATTTGCTATAATGGGAAACAGCATATTATTAAAATCATGGGCTATGCCACCGGCCAGGGTGCCAAGGGCTTCAAGTTTCTGGACCTGAGCCTTTTTTTCATTGATCTCAGTCTCATTGGAGCTATTCCGCTGTACAGCGACATAATTGGTAATGACACCATTTTTATCCCTAACCGAAGATATGGTAACTTCCATTGTAAAAAGAGTATTGTCTTTTCTTTTAAACTCAGCATGGCCCCTCCATACCCGCCCGGAACTGATGATGGACCGCAGGTTGATATTAAACTGGCTGTCATGTTCGCTGCCTCTAAACATGCATATATCCTTGCCAATGCACTCTTCCCTGGAAAATCCGGTTAGGTTTTCAAATGCAGGATTGAAATATTCAATAATTCCTTTGGAATTTATA
The DNA here is from genome assembly GCA_030145005.1 of Desulfobacter sp. Classification (GTDB taxonomy): domain Bacteria; phylum Desulfobacterota; class Desulfobacteria; order Desulfobacterales; family Desulfobacteraceae; genus Desulfobacter. Next base: position 4,249 of record JAQYWJ010000100.1, read on the forward strand.
ATGTAAACCGTTTCAGGAAATTGCTCTACTGCGGCGAACAGCAATTCTCTTTCTCTTTCAATTTTTTGATTGATTACAATCCCGAAGTCAGCAGGTGTAGAGCCGAAATTTGTGTCAATGGTCCGGGAATTTTTAAGCGTGCCGATGTCTTGTTTCAGGGTGGCATTTTCAAGCTCAAGCTCTTTTATCCGTTGTTCTAAACTGTTGTATGACGCCTTTTGAGACATGCTCCTCCTGAACAAAAAAACGACGGTTTTTAAGAAAAAAATATAATCATAGATAATTTTTTATATATCCTTATCTAAAAATATAACTGTTTGACAAGAAAATTTTCATGCAATTGTGAATTTAGGTACTCGATAAAAAGTTGATATAATAGTTATGAAAGTCAGTTTTTAACTTATTTGGACTTTCCTATAAACCATAATGAATGGTATATGATACAGGATTTGGTTTCGACCTAACAAAAGAAACGGAGGTTAAGGAGTTGTATTCAAAAATTGTAATTTTAGATTTTCCGCCGCGATCGGCCCAAAGGCCTATTGTCTGTCAGCTGGTTAAAAAATATGACCTGATGTTTAATATCTTAAAGGCACGAATATCTTCAAAAAAAGAAGGTCATATGGTGCTTGAAATATCTTCTGCCGGGAAAGCTGCATTTAATAAGGGAATCACTTATTTAAAGGAACAGGGAGTCCGTGTATCCACGCCCGAGCATAAAATTTACAAAGATGAAGAAAGATGCACCCATTGCGGTGCATGTACCGCAGTTTGTCCCACAGACGCCCTATACATCAAACGTCCTGAAATGGAAGTGATATTTGATCTGAAAAAATGCAGTCTGTGTGAGCGCTGCCTTCTGACCTGCCCCGTCCGGGCCATGGGTCTGTTCAGTGACGATTTAAAAGAAACTGCCTGATGTCTGATTCACCGGTTGTGGCTGTGGCCCTGAGCGGCGGAATAGATTCCCTGGTAGCAGGGTTTCTTATTAAACAGCGTTTTAAAAAGGTTTTCGGCGTTCATTTCACCACCGGCTATGAAAAGGATGTGCCGGATGTATCTGCCCTGGCATCCGTTTTTGGGTTTCCCGTGCATACCATAGACCTGTCCCGGGAATTTGAGACCAGGGTGGTTGATTATTTTGTGTCAACTTACATGGCCGGAAGAACACCTAATCCATGTCTTGTTTGCAATATGCAGATAAAATTTAAGGCGTTGTTTGACCATGCACAAAAGCTTGGAGCGGATCTGATGGCAACCGGCCATTATGCAACGGTGGTCAACAGGTACACCCCTGGCAGAAAAAAAATTGAACAGGCATGGCTTGAAAGGGGGACTGACCTTAATAAAGACCAGTCCTATTTTTTATCCATGCTTTCCCCTGAAATTTTAGACAAATTGGTGTTTCCCTTGGCCGGTTTTACCAAAAACCGGGTCCGGGAATTTGCTGGGCAACACAACCTTGTACCGGTTGTGCCGGGTGAAAGCCAGGATATCTGCTTTTTGCCGGATAAAAATCATGGGGCGTTCATTAACGCCAAAACAAAGGTCTCCCCAAAGCCCGGGCCGGTGGTTGACAGCCAGGGCAGGATCGTGGGATCCCATCAGGGGCTTCACAAATTTACGGTTGGCCAGCGCAGGGGTATAAATATTCCGGGTCCTGCACCCTATTATGTAAAAAAAATTGATATGAACACCAATACCCTTCATGTGTGTTTTAAATCAGATCTTGCCCAAAAACGGATGAAGGTTGAACAGATGGCCTGGAATTATCCTGAAAAAGAAAACATAAAGAATCTGACTGTTCAGATCCGGTACGGCCACAAGGCAGCCCCTGCCGACCTTGACTGGGATGAAACACTTGGCATTGTAACATTTGACACGCCTCAAAATGCAGTAACGCCTGGACAGGCAGCAGTATTCTATCACGGAAACCGCGTATTAGGCGCAGGATTCATTCAGTAATTCAATGAAAAAAAAAACATTTTATATCGAAAGCCTTGGCTGTAAAGTCAATCAATATGAATCAGACGGCATTGCAGCCCAGCTTGAAGCCCATGGATTTTCAAGGGCGGGTAAGGGCAGCCCCGCTGATATTTGTATTGTCAACACCTGTGCAGTGACCTCCAGAGCCGGCATGCAGTCCCGCCAGGAAACCAGAAAACTGATCCGTGAACACCCCGATGCAACAGTGATTGTCACCGGGTGCCATGCACAGACAGATCCGGAACAGTTCAAAAAAATTTCAGGGGTGGATCTCATTGTCTGTCACCAGGATAAAACTCTGATCCCCGCATATCTCACCCGGGAACCGCCTGAAAAAAATTTATTTGAATTCAGAAAACCTGAATACGGCAAAACTTCACGCTTTTTGGGGTTTGACCGGCCCGTATACGGAAAAATGACCCGGGCCTATCTAAAAATCCAGGATGGGTGCAATCAGTTCTGCACCTATTGCATTATCCCCTATGCCAGGGGGGCATCCGTATCCATGCCCTTTGACCAGGTCATGGCCCATGTTTCAGGCTTAAACAGGCAGGGATTCAAAGAGGTGATTCTGACAGGCATTCACACAGGATTGTATGGCCTTGATTTAAAGCCTGAAACCTCTTTGACACAACTTGTAAAAACCCTTGATGAAAAACAGCCTGTGGATCAAATAAGGATTTCCTCCATTGAGCCCAATGAAATAACGGATGATCTCATTAATATGGCGCGACCCGGCCATATTTTGTGCGATCATTTTCATATCCCTCTCCAGGCAGGGGACAATGGGGTACTGTCCCGTATGAAGCGGCCTTATTCAGTTGAACAGTTTTCGGAAGTCATCCACAGCATCCATGCTACCCTGCCCCATGCCGGTATTGGACTTGATGTGATCATGGGCTTTCCCGGTGAAACCGACAAGGCGTTTGAAAATACATACAAGCTTGTGGCGGCGCTACCTGTATCTTACCTTCATGTATTCCCCTATTCACCAAGAAAAGGGACGCCTGCATGGCATTTTACCCCAAAGGTACCGTCGGATACGGCAAAAAAACGAGCTGCACTGATGCGCAAACTTGGCGAGCAGAAACATAAGGATTTTATCAAGTCAAACCAGGGTCGGATACTTAAGGGCCTGATCCAGAATCAAAGAGACCGGCGCACAGGCATGCTTAAGGCGGTCACCACCAACTACCTGACCGTCCTGATTAAAAATGAAAAGGATGCGCATGACACCCCGGACAGCCTTAAAGGAAAAATCGTTAATATTAAATATGATCAATGCGGCAACGACAACTGCCTTGTTGGTAACATTGTTCCCTGACACCTTAATGTAGTTAATGCCCATCTCCTATTGTACATAATAGCAGGCAGGCATATAAAATGGGCGTCCAAAGCGCTTCACCCTCTTGTATATAATGAA
>JAQYWJ010000101.1 GCA_030145005.1 Desulfobacter sp.
GTGCATAAGTTCAAAGGCAAGGGTTCCGTCTGATTTTTTAAGAGCCTTCTCAATTTTCCGGTCCTGGTGACTAAAAATTTCATCCCACATATCAATCATGGGATAGGGAGGTGATGTCACCACAAGATTGACACTGCGGTCAGCCACCGCTGCCATTTTTGCGGCATTGCAAATATAGTGTTTATGGGTTGTTTTCATATTTTTAAATCAGACACCGTAAAAAAGTGCAGGGATCAGGATTTTTAAGCCAAGACCTATTAATATTATTCCGCCAACAATTTCCATCCGACTGCCCAACGTTGCGCCCACCCGGTTCCCGATGCCTATGGCGGCCACGGACATCGCGCAGGTAATAATACCAATAAGCGCTGACGGGTACCAGATATTGACATCCATCACGGCCAACCCAAGGCCAATGGCCAGGGCATCAATGCTGGTAGCAAAACTGAGCATAACCATGGTCAGGCCTTTGGAGGGATCCCTGAGAAGGCATTCTCCAGTATCGGCAAATCCCTCCCGGACCATGCGCCCGCCCACAAAGGCCAGAAGACCAAAGGCGATCCAGTGGTCCACGGCCCGGACATATGAAACAAACCCGGTCCCCAGGAGCCATCCGACCACCGGCATCATGAACTGGAACAGACCAAAGTGAAAGGCCAGGCGAAATACGGCCCGCCGGTCTTTTGCATACCCACAGGCTGCAGCAGCCATGGACACGGCCGATGCATCCATGGCCAGTCCAATGGCTATGACAACAATATCGAACAAATGCATTGTAATTTATTAAAACGCTTTCTGCACTACAGCCATCTCCACCACAGGCAAAGGCCCTAATACCGGTCCGGGCAACTGATTAAGAATTTTCTGGGGCATGGACCGATACAGCAGCCGTGCGGTCAGTGTGTATCCCTTTTGGGGGGTGGCCTTTAAATTAAATAAACGGGCCGCACTTTTCCCTACAGGAATCCGGGTATCGGACAAAATTTCCTTTGCTTTGGCCATGTTAATGACCGGGTTGCCAAGGCCGTCCCCAAGAGTGACTTTAAACATCACTGTGTTTTCCGGCAGTTCATTATTATTATCTAGAACACCGGTCTGGAAAACGGTTTTGCCGTCACTGTCCGTTAAGGTAACTTCAATCCATACCTGGCGCAGATCCCCTAGTCCTGTGGGCAGACTGTGGCCGGCACCGGTATTGGTCACAACGACCCGGGCGGTGTGATCATCTGTCATGACCAGAAAAATATCTGCCGCATGTTTCAGACGTTCCACAGCCATGGCTGATTTATCTTCGGCATTAAACATTGCCGGCACGCCTGAGTTGGCGCCCACAAAATTGTGGGTAAAGATATGAGGCCGCTGCTTTGCACCTTCCGCAGCACTGCCCGGATTCTCAGGCCGAGGCGTCGATCCGGTAGCCGGCACCCCGGGCCGCTGATACATGTGGCAGCCCTGGCAGGGAACATGCTTTTCAGGATCAGGGCTGTTATACGGACTGTTTACCCATTCCGTGTATGTAGTTTCAAGGTCGGTGCCAAAGGCCACATGCTTGACATCGTGGCAAGTACCGCAAATTTTTGAATCCGTATGCAGTTTCGAGAAAGCGGCATCGTGAAAATCAGGTTCAGCATCGTCAAAGGGACCATACTTGACACCGGGATCATCTTCACCCTGACCCGGGGATAAAACCAGTCCGTTATTGTACATTTGGGTAACGTCTACGGCCACGTGGCAATAGTCGCACTGGATGCCCTGGGCAGGGATATCCTGGACTTGGGATAGATCATCGGACACTTTTGTCGGGAAACCGCTAACAAATCCCACAGGGGTATGGCACTTCACGCAGGACTCTGCTTCCTCAATCTGGCCGGCATCAGTCAAGCCCTCGCGAAAAAATTTTGCTACCCGAATATAAATCGGGTCTTTATGGGAAAGATTGTGCAGGGAACCCTCCCACTGGGCCATAATCTCATCGTGGCATCCCCCACAGGTCTCGGGATCAATGAATTGATCCAATTTAAAGGTATTTTCCTTAGAAGCGGCACCAACGGGTACAGCCCACACCAGTAAAACACACAGGAAAGCAAGCCCGCAGCAGATGGGGGCAACCCGGATTCTTTGTTTTTTGTACATAATGATCACTCCTTTTCATAAACTGGGTAAGGATTGTTGGCCTCACGGGCCAATCATTTTTTCGGGCCTCAGGATTTGCAGGGACCACGGCCCTGTTTATTGGCCTTTTGGGTCCCCTTTGCGACCCATTCAAAAAAACGGACAATGAAATTTTTTTTCTTATGTGCAACATGACTATTTTTCATGGGTTACCACATGATAAATGAGCAGAATGTGACCGTCTCCAAGATCTTTGATGGGCTCCTCCAACGACAGCTCAAGATCAAGATCAAGGGGCGGGGCAAATAAGGACAGCCCTGAGCCGAACAGCCGGGGCACCAAGGTCAGGTGTATCTGGGTGATCAGGTTATCCCGGATAAACAACGTGTTGACGGTAGCTCCGCCAACTAAAGCAACGCTGGTATACCCCTTAAGTTCAAGGTCTTCAAGAATCTTGGCCGGGGGCAGGTCCGTAAATATCAGGTTGTCTTGATCACTTTGCCTGGATTTATCCCGGGTCATAACAACATTAAGGCGACCCGGCAGGGGTTTGCCAATGGTGTCATAGGTTTTTGATCCCATGATCATGACACCTGCCTTTTTGGTCACTTCCACATAATATTTTTTATCGGCTTTGCCGGTCCAGTCCACAATCTGGCTGGAATCCCGGGCAATCTTACCGTCCACGGTTGAGGCCATCAGCAAAATGACTTCCATAGAATTCTCCTGTCCAGAGATGAAAACAGGACAGACAAGCACCGTAAATAAATTCGGCAGCCCTCCCTGTCCTGTTTGATTTTAAAAACAGATTGAGTCTTGGATTAATTATACCAGGCCTTCAAAAAAATCATTACCCTTATCATCAACAATGATAAACGCAGGGAAATTTTCCACCGTGATCATCCACACGGCTTCCATGCCCAGTTCTTCATATTCAACCAACTCGACCTTTTTAATAAAATCCTTGCCCAGACGTGCGGCCGGACCACCAGGGGAACCTAGATAAAAACCACCGTAGGTCTTACAGGCATCAGTAACGACCTGGGACCGGTTGCCCTTGGCCAGCATGATCATAGAACCCCCTTCTTTCTGGAAAATAGGTACATAGGGATCCATGCGGCCGGCTGTGGTGGGCCCGAATGATCCTGAAGCTTCGCCTTCGGGCGTTTTCGCAGGACCTGCATAGTAGATGATGTGATTTTTAATGTAATCGGGCAGTCCTTTGCCCGCTTCAAGCCGTTCCATGAACTTGGCATGGGCAATGTCTCTGGCCACAATGATTTTACCGGTCAAAGAGAGTCGGGTGGATACCGGATATTTGGTCAGTTCAGCGCGAACTTCATCCATGGGACGATTCAGGTCAATCTCAACAGCGGGTGCCATTTCAGGTTCGCTGGCCGGCAGATATTCCGCCGGGTTTTCAACCAGTTGTTCCAGGAACACGCCGTCCCGGGTGATTTTACCCTTGATCTGCCGGTCGGCAGAGCAGGAAACGCCAATGCCGACGGGACAGGATGCGCCGTGGCGGGGCAGCCTTACGATCCGGATATCCAGGGCAAAGTATTTGCCGCCGAATTGTGCCCCAAGCCCTAAATCCCTGGACCGATCCAGAACTTTTTGCTCAAGGTCAATGTCCCTGAACGCATGGCCGGTTTCGCTGCCCTTGGTGGGCAGGGTATCCAGATATTTAGCCGATGCCAGTTTTACCGCCTTGAGATTAAGTTCCGCAGAGGTGCCGCCAATAACAAAAGCGATGTGATAGGGGGGGCAGGCTGCTGTGCCTAAGTGCTTCATTTCCTTGAGCATGAAGTCAATCAATCCCTCTTCGGTATTGAGTACGGCCTTGGTCATCTGGAACAGGGCTGTTTTATTGGCAGAGCCGCCGCCTTTTGCCATGAACAGGAAGTTGTACTCATCGCCCTGGACCGCAGCGACTTCCACCTGGGCCGGCATATTATTTTTGGTATTCACTTCGTCATACATGGTGAGCGGCGCATTCTGGGAATACCGCAAATTGGTTTTTGTATAGGCTTCAAATGCGCCTTTGGACAATTCGCGCTCATCCTCGGACCAGGTCCAGACCTGCTGGCCCTTTTTGCCCATAATGATGGCGGTGCCGGTGTCCTGACACATGGGATATACTTTTTCAGCCGATATGACAGCGTTTTTCAAGAGTTCCAGGGCAACATAACGGTCATTGTCAGAACTTTCAGGGTCATCAATCACGGCCCGTACCTGTTCCAGATGTTCGGCCCGGTACAGATGTGCCACATCCCTAAACGCGGCATTGGCCAGCAGAGTCAATGCAACGGGCTCCACCATGACCACATCCTTGCCCTCAAATTCCCGGACCCGGACATGATCCTTGGTCAACAGGCGGTATTGCGTTGCATCCTTTTTCAACGGAAACATGGGTTCATAGTTAAATTCCATTCGTTTTTCCCTCTTTGTAGTTTGTCCCTCTTTTAGAAGATCTGACAAGCAACAGGTATTAAATCCCTGCTGCCTGCCGCCATTATTTGAAATATTTAATATAAAAGTCCGGACCAATTGTCCAATTTTCTTTTATATTTTTTCGCATCCCTTAACAGGGATAGCGCGCTATCCTTATTTTGTTCTTTGACAGAAACCCGTGTTTGGACGAAAAGTTGCCCAGATGCAAGGCGCAGAAAAATTTAAAACCGGAGCAACCTCTTGGTTGTGAGGCCAAATCTTATAATTTGGTAAATTTTTCTGCAACGCCGCAGATGGGTGACTTTTCGTTCAAACACTATTTAACCATGGCCATCCTGCGTCTTAGAAATGCAATCTGAGTCTGAAGAGGCAGATTCTTGGGGCAGTGATCCTCGCATCCCAGAAGGGTCATGCAGCCGAATACCCCGTCGTCGTCACCCATGATCTCGTAAAACTCTTCATCGGTCCGCTTGTCCCTGGGATCCAAATAAAACCGGGCCAGGCGCATGAAACCCGCGGCGGACAGAAAATCCGGCCGCATACGTTTTGTGGCGCATGCAGACACGCAGCACCCGCACTCCACGCAGCGTTCCAGCTCATATACCTCATCCATGATGTCGGGATCCATGCGCTCTTCCAGCTTGTTGAAATCCATATCATCAGTTTCAATATCATGGATCCAGGATTCCACCCGCTCGCTCATGGCCTGCATGAATTTGCCCGTGTTCACGGACAGATCACCGATGAGCTCAAACCCGGGCAGGGGCAGCAGGGAAATCTGTCCATCCTCAAACTTTGAGGTCAGGGTTCGGCAGGCCAGATCAGGTTTACCGTTGATCACCATGCCGCAGGAACCGCACATCCCGGACCGGCAGATAAAATCAAATTGTAAGGAGGAATCCTGTTGCTCCCTGATCTCGTTTAATGCAATGAAAATGGTCATCCCCGGGGCTTCGGTGACCTCATAGGTTACCATGCGCGGCGTGTCGTCCTTTTTCTGAGGGTTGTACCGAAATATCTCAAATTTTAAAATTCTGCCTTCTTGACTCATTATTTATACCCCCTGCCGATACGCTCGTTTTTGCCTTTAAATTTTTCCGGGATGGGAGTGGGATTAAGCAGCTCCTGCATCTCGAAGCGGTCTGCCTTTTTGTTGGCTTTTTTAATCTTTTTGATCTGTGCCTCGCGTTTTTCCGTATCCGGGTGGTCAATGGCATTGTCCACACCATATCCCCTGAAGCCCGGCGGCAATTCCATCTTCATGACATCCAGCGCTTCATAGGTGACTTCCGGCAAATCCGCATCGTCGTCCGGCCAGAAAGTCAGGGTGCGCTTGAGCCAGTCGCGGTCGTTTCTTTCCGGGAAATCTTCCCGGGCATGGGCCCCGCGGCTTTCGGTTCTCAGCAAGGCACCATAGGCCACACACTGGGCTAATTTGATCATCTTGGGCACCCGGATGGCTTCCACAAGTTCGGGACTCGCCGAAGATAACTTGTTCCGCAAGGCTACATTTTTTGCCCGCCGGCTGAGCGCTTTGAGCGCTTCCACAGCCTGTTCCAGATCCGATGCGTTGCGAAAAATCCCCACTTTGTCCATCATAATCTTCTGCATCTCTGCTCTAAGTTCGAAGGGGTTTTCTCCATACTCCCGGGTGAGCAAGTCTCCAATCTTTTTCTGCTCACGGTTCACAAAATGTTCAATGGTGGTGGTGGAGATATTCAGGCTGTTGGCAGCACAATAATCAGCCACAAATTCACCGACGATCATGCCGGCCACAACGGTTTCAGCAACAGAGTTGCCACCCAGGCGGTTAAACCCGTGCAGGTCCCAGCATGCGGCTTCACCGGCCGAAAACAGCCCCTTAAGGGTCGGGCTTTCACCTGTAGCCTTGGTTCTGATCCCGCCCATGGAGTAGTGCTGGGTGGGTCTTACAGGGATGTATTCCGAAACCGGATTAATGCCCAAAAAGTATTCGCAGATCTCTTTGAACTCGCGCAGGTTCTTTTCAATATGCTTGCGGCCCAAAAGGGTGATATCCAGCCAGAGATGCTCTCCGTAGGGGGACTGGACCCCCTTGCCCTTTCGCATGTGCTCGATCATGCGCCGGGACACAACGTCGCGGGAGGCCAGTTCTTTTTTATCGGGCTCGTAGTCAGGCATGAATCGGTACATGTTCTTATCTATAAGTATGCCGCCATCCCCCCGGCACCCTTCGGTGGCCAGGAGACCCACCGGCAAAATACCGGTGGGATGAAACTGAACCGCTTCCATATTTCCCAGGGTGGCAATGCCGGTTTCCAGGGCAATGGCGCAGCCAATGCCTTCGGAGATCACGGCATTGGTGGAAACGGCATAAAGTCTGCCGTAACCGCCCGTGGCAATGGTGGTGGTCTTGGCAATATAGGCGATAAGTTCACCGGTGATCAGATCCCGGACCACGGCACCGTAGCACACGCCGTCTTCGTGAATCAGGGCAATGGCCTCTTTTCTTTCATGGACAGGAATCTCCATCTGGATGGCCTTGTTGCCCATGGTATAAAGCATGGTGTGGCCGGTACCGTCGGCGGTAAAACAGGTGCGCCATTTTTGAGTCCCGCCGTAATTCCGGGCTGTAATCAGGCCGTGGGCCTCATGCTTTTCAGTGATGATCTCCTTCTTGCCGTTGACAATTATTTCCTCGTCACCGCCCCTGACCCTGGACCAGGGCACACCCCAGGCAGATAGCTCGCGGATAGCTTTGGGAGCCGTGTTAACAAACATTCTGGCGACATCCTGGTCACACCCCCAGTCAGAACCTTTAACCGTGTCTGCAAAGTGGACATCTTCATCATCCCCTTCGCCTTTGACGCAGGCGCCAAGGCTTGCCTGCATGCCGCCCTGGGCCGCTGCAGATTGAGACCGTTTGGCGGGCATCAAGGACAGGATAATGGAATCATATCCCCTTTGCTTGGCTGCAATAGCGACGCGAAGCCCCGCCAAACCGCCGCCGATGATAAGTGAATCCGTATATAT
>JAQYWJ010000102.1 GCA_030145005.1 Desulfobacter sp.
CTTAAAGCCCTAAGGCTTAAAAGCGTATTGTCATTGACCCGCTCTTTTCTTTTTCACTGACCAATTTTCAAAGATCAAACCTTGCAAAAAAAATCTTCCCGAAGAAAACTCAATTTGCTTGTCCCCTCGAGAAGACCGGCGAAATATGCCTGAAAATGACACGGCTGTCAAACAGTTTTTTATTTTTTTTTGACTATTCTGAAAAAAATTTTTTTTTCCATATAATTTCAAACAATTAAACAAAATAATATTTTTTGTAAAAACCGATGAAATCACAGGTGTCTGGAAATATCAAAGGTTTTTATGGCTGAATGCGCCTGTTAAAAAACTTTTTGAGACTATATTTTTTCGATTTCCTGTTTATGAATGGACACTGTTTACAATATTTATTATATGCTTTTTGAATTCAACCTTGGGGATATTGTAATGCACACAGTTTATATTGACGCCTCTTCTGCTATTCTTTTATATAAAACTGGGCTTTTCGTTCCGTGCTCCCAATATTTTTCTATGGTTATGGAGACCCATGTCTACAAAGAGGTTCGGGTGCCGGATCATCCTGGTGCCAAATTTTTTTTATCCATGGTTCAAAAAAACCGCGTGAAGGTGTGCAGGGCTGATCCTGACCGTCAGGTCGATATAAACCTGTCTGAAAATTTGGATCTTGGCGAATTGCAGACCCTGGTGCTTTATTTCCAGAATGTCTGCCCGAATCAGCGCTCGTTTATTATTATAGACGATGCAAAAGGGGCCAGATTCTGTCTGAGGAGCAAGGTACCCTTTATCAATGCCCTGCTGGTCCCAAAAATTTTTTGGTTTGCCGGCATATTGACCCAAAATGACTACCTTGATAAAACCGCCTTTGTTATTGAAAAAGGGCGGTACTCCAGAACTGTAATTGAAAAGGCAAAGGCGTTGTCCTCATCGGACCTGGCCATGTTTATACCTAATGAAACCCGATCTTTATTCTGAAAACAATTCTTGTGTGGATGCCAAAGCCTGGGAAAAAAAAGCAAGGGCCTTTGCCATCAGGTCACACAAACATCTTTGGGGCAAAAACAATGAAGACCCCTTATCTTTCCTGTATCTTAAGGGCTTACATCTTAATTTTATAAGCAAGATGTATCTTGGGTGGAATAAATTCGGTCACAACCGACCATGTGAAGGGTGGGGGCTTTCCGGCAAAGGCTCTTTTTTTATTCCTTCCGGTATTGTCTTTCCCTATATTGTGGAAAAAAAAATTACCGGTATTTTTATTATTTCAATGGGAAATCCGGATGCCGACCCGGATTCTGAATTAATCATCCCCGGCAGTTTTAAAGGACCCCTGATTTTAGGTCCTGATAATCGTGAAGTTAAAGATGCAACCGGCATCATGGAAGGTCTTAAAATATTCCAGAAAGATCCGGATGTGTTCCATGTTAATATTTCCCTTTACTAAAGATTTGATTTTATCAGTTTAATAAAATCTGATATTCTCTTATTTTGATCTTATGTTTCAACCATTTATAATTAGGAGTTTTTGACGTGGAACAAGACAATATTATTCGGTTTGCATCCCGGATGGATTACCTGCCCCCTTACCTTTTCGGTATGATCAATAAAATGAAAATGGATAAACGGCGGAATGGCGATGATGTCATTGACCTTGGTATGGGAAACCCAATGGACCCCACACCTGATGCGGTTATTGAGAAGTTGGTGAACGTTGCCAAGGATCCAAAATCCCACAGGTACCCGGAAAGTTCGGGACTTCCCAATTTAAAAAAAGAAATTGCCAAATATTATAATCGCCATTACAACATTGATCTGGATGCGGACAAAGAAACCTACTTCACCATTGGCTCTAAAGAAGGGATTTCTCATTTGTGCCTGGCCATCATGGGTCCCGGGGACTGCGTTCTGGTTCCGGCACCGGCCTTTCCCATCCATATCTATGCCGCAGTGATCGCCGGTGCAAATGTTATGAGAATTCCCCTGGAACCTGAAAACGGCTTTCTGGACAGGATTATTACAGTGTGTGAATCCTGTTACCCCAGCCCAAAGGTTCTTATGCTCAATTACCCCCACAATCCCACCGGCGTTGTAACGGATAAGGCTTTTTTCAAAGAGATTGTAAAGCTTGCCAAGCGATTTAAATTCATGGTTATCAATGACTTTGCCTACGGCAAAATAACCTATGACGGATATGTTGCCCCAAGTTTCCTGGAAATTGAGGGCGCCAAAGATGTCGGTGTTGAATTTGGGTCCTTTTCCAAATCATACAATATGGCCGGCTGGCGCATTGGATATTGCGTTGGTAATGAAAAAATTGTCGAGGCACTTGGAAAAATTAAAGGCTATTTTGATTATGGTATCTTTTCTGCCATCCAGGTGGCAGGTATTATTGCGCTCCGGGACTGTGATGATACCATTCCCGAACTGGCAAAAATATATGAAAACCGTCGGGATGTACTTTGTTCAGGTCTTGAACGAATCGGATGGGATATAGAAAGACCAAAGGCCGGTATGTTTGTATGGGCAAAAATCCCTGAACCGTTTAATAAAATGGGTTCCATGGAGTTTGCCATCCAGCTGATGAACAATGGAAATGTGGCAGTGGCACCAGGAGCCGGTTTCTCCGAAGAGGGAGAAGGGTATCTTCGTCTGGCCCTGGTTGAAAATGAAGAACGCCTGCGCCAGGCTGTCCGGCAGATGAAAAAAGCCATGGACCAGATGAAAATTTAAGGGACAAAGGTGACGTGACAGCCTGAATGTTTCCGGTCAAAATGCCGGACAAATATCAGGAAATAAACCTCGCCCTGGATACCGATAAAATGAAGATCGGTCTCCAGGGCAGCATTATAATCGGTGCGGGCATCACCGAATAGTATTCCCGGCTCAGGCGCGTTCCTCTAACGGCCCTTCACTAAACAAAAACCTTTCGATCCAGGAAAGCCCAAGCATGAGTAGCTCCAGGTCATCTTGTTTCACCGCGTCCAGCTGCTGCTGTGGGACAACATAACGCGATAGAAAACTGCTTTCAAAAACAAAGCGGCGGAAGGTATCCATGTTGTAACTGGCCATGAAGGCCATTTTCATGGGCGGACTGTTGAAATCAATGTTCTGGGAACTGAAGGAATTGGCCTGGAAGCGGGCGGCAATGCGGGCCCAGCAACTGTTGGGTTCGTTATACGCTTCCATCTCCTGATCCGCCATCCATGCTTTGGCAGTCCAGACTTGATCTTCACCATGTCCTTTGCAGTAATCATGGTGCATGACATAGTACTGCATTCGCATGCTGCCGTCGGCATCACCATAAATGGCCGGTTCCAGGGGATAGGCCCGGCAGGAGTAGGGTCTGTCCGAATAAATCGTGCACCCCTTTTCTGTCAGAAAGGTGCAGGGGTTTCCCTGCCGGTCACTCATTTTCAGCATCACATTGGGAAAGGTGGGCATGTCGCGGATGGCTGTTGTGGTATGGGCAACCAAAAACTCTTCCGAGGTCATGTTAAGGTTCTGCTTCATGCGCACAATGTCATAGGGATAAAGATACATATCAGCATTGTGGCAGCAACGGGTAAAGCAGGACACACCGTCGTGACAGGCAAATTTGAAGGTGCCGTTGCCAAGTAATTCACGATTTGCGGTACGGTCCATGGTGTTCTTAGGTGTTGTCATGTTTGTATTTCCAATGTTTAATTAGTTCGACATAAAGGCAGCATCATAAATTTGCGCCACTCTGGCAGCCTGCTCAATGAACAGGTCCTCATCAACATCAGCGGACCGCTCCTGGAGGGTAAGCCGGTGCATGGTCTTTCGCATGGCTACATAGGCGTTTTGGAGAATGCCGCTCTTCTCACCGGATATTAATTCATCCACACTCAGGGCCTGGAGCAGGCGGATATTATCCGTCCATTCCACAACGTCGGGATGATCACAGGCATGGCGCAGCACAAGATATTGAACAAGGAATTCAATATCCACAATCCCCCCCCGGCCCTGCTTGAGATTAAATAGTCCGGGTTCGTACTTTAACCGCTGGATCCGCATTCTTTCACGCATCTGCCCAACTTCGTTTTTCAATATTGAATCATCGCGCTCACGGGTCAGAATCTTTTTGCGAATGATATCAAAGCGTTTGAACAATGCCGGATCACCGGCCACGGGGCGGGCCCGGATCAGGGCCTGGTGCTCAAATGTCCAGGCCTGATTTTTCAGGTAATCCTCATACGCCTGGATATGAGTGATAATGGTGCCTGAATCCCCGCCGGGACGAAGCCGCATATCCGCGCCGTAGAGGGTGCCGGCCGGGGTATGCATGGTCAGGGCATGGATAATGCGCTGGCCAAGATTGGAATAAAAACGGCCGATGTCGATGGAACGTTCTGTTCCGCTGGTATATCCGGATTCAGCATCAAAAATAAAAACCAGATCCAGATCGGATTTATATCCCATTTCAAGGCCGCCCACCTTGCCGTAGGCAATGACAATAAACCCGCACCCTTCAATGCCTTTGCCTTCCATACCTTTAGGATACCCGTATTTTTCGGTAACAATCTGCCATGCTGACGCCACCACCTGGTTAAGAATGGTTTCAGCAATCCAGGTCAGATGATCACTGACCTTCATCAGCGGGAAATTACCTGATACATCTGCCGCAGCCACCCTGAGCGTATTAATCTGCCGAAAAATATTAAGTTCTTCCAGCAGGTGCTCCAGATCCCCTTTTGGGACCCGGGCCATACTACGTTCAATTTCCCGTTCAAGCATATCCCGTTTGGGCGGCGAGTACAGGGTGACCGGATCCATCAGTTCATCTAAAAGAACGGGGTGCCGGCTTAAAAATGAAATAATCCATGGGCTTTTGCGGGCAAGAACGATCAGGTTATCCAGTGCACCTTTATTTTCAATGAGCAAAGACAGGTAACAGGTTCGCCGCTCAATGGTCGCCACCAGATCAATGAGTTTGGCCATTACCTCGTCTGAATCCGGGTGCTCACCCACTTTTTTAATCAGATGGGGCAAAAGCTGGGACAATTTATTTCGTCCGGTCTGGGAAAGCTGGCGGGTGTGGGGATGCGCTGCCAGAGCCTTGAGAAGCCGCACCACAGATCCTGTATCCCGGTAACCGGATATAGAAAAATCCTCACCATGAAACTGGGGATCTGTGATACTGTCCCATATCTGTTTCAATTCCTCGCTGCTGCTGTCTTTGTCTTCGTCATCGGCTTGTACCAGAAGCCTGGAAAAATGTTTGTGCACAACACCTTGAATCCTGGACAGCTCCGCATAAAAAGCGTCTTCATGATCATATCCCATGGACAGGGCAAGGATCTGTCGCTGAACCGGATCTTCAGGGATGTCGTGGGTCTGCCGGTCCTGATACGCCTGGAGCCTGTTTTCCACAAGCCGAAGAAAATGATAGGCGTCGTTGAGTTCATCACGCACTTTTTTATCTATCAACTTTTTTTCCACTAACGTGTCCAACACCAACAATATGGGCCTGGCCTGAAGTGCCGGTTCCACCCCGCCTCTGATGAGCTGAAAAAGCTGACCGAAAAATTCAATTTCCCTGATACCGCCGGCCCCTATCTTGATATTGTGTTTCAGTTTGGCGTTTTTCACCTGCAGTGTTATGCGCTGTTTCATGTCCCTGAAGGAATCAAAGGAGCCGTAATCCAGATATCTGCGGAAAATAAAGGGTTTCAGGGCTTGAATAATTGTGTTACCCGCTGCAATATCCCCTGCCACCGGACTTGCCTTGATCATGGCATAGCGTTCCCATTCCCGGCCCTGGGACTGGTAATAATGTTCAAACGCCTCCGCATCCATGACAAGGGGCCCGCTGTCCCCGAACGGACGCAGGCGGGTATCCACCCGGTAAAAATGAGTGCCGTTACCCATTGAAAACAGCTTGATGAATTCTCGACACAGTTTTGTGAAAAATTCATCATTGGATATGGATCTGTCTCCATCGGTCTGACCCGAATCGGGATATACAAAAATAAGATCAATATCCGAAGAAAAATTCAACTCGCCGGCCCCAAGCTTACCCATGCCCAGTACCACAATGTTCTGGGCATGGCCGTTGCTGTCCTTGGGGGTTCCCCATTTTTGGGTCAAAACGGGATACAGTTGTTCAAAGCCAAAGGAGATGCAGGCACAGGCAAGATCGGACAGATCCGCCATGGTTTCGGATAATGGTGCCGCACCTGTAAGATCCCGCCAGGCAATACGAATGATTTCATACACCTTGAATTCAAGAAACCGGGCTCTAAACCCTGCGCTATCCGGACTCTCCCCGATAAAATCCCCAAGCTTCTTTTTGATGTCACCCGGGGCATAGGATGTGTCAAGATCACCGCTTTTACCAAGCCGGTCAAGTATCAAGGGGTTTGCTGTAATATGTTCAGCGGTAAAAGGGCTGAACAGCATCACCCGGGTAAAATCCAGGGCAGTGACAGGCAACCGGCTGATATCCTGTATATCCCCGGCGGAAAAATAATCTTGGATCCGCCGCTGCAAGGCCTGGTAAAGGGATTGGGGAAGTGCGGGAAAAACAGGGGATATTAACTGTTCTATGGCTTCTTGGGTCATGGCATAACTTTCATGTTATAATTCACAGTTTGGGCATTCTTTGCTTGCAGCAACCCATTTTTCCAAGGGGACGGGGATATTGCATATGAGAGACTTTTCCAGGTTCCATTTGGTTTTTAGTACCGCACCTCCTATCATGACCGAGACCAGGGTGTCGGATGAAACTACAATCACAATAACATTTTTGTGTTCTGCCGTGAACCGCAAAGCTGAATTGAACCTGGCACCCCTGGCCCTGTTTTCACCGGGCACATAACTGCCTTCCAGAAGGCAGGCAAACCCATGCAGCTTTATATCAGCCCCTATGTGCAGCGCCCCATCCACCTTGGACAAGGATTTGGCCAGATCATAATTATCCTGATTTTTCAGGTCCAGGGGGTGCAGTAATGAATGGCCCATGATAAAAACAGGGGACTCATTAAGGTCAATCACAATGCTGCATCCATGCCGGTGGCCGGCAGCATTGTGAACAATCCCGGCAACTATTTTAAATAAAACAGCTGCTTTTTCAGCATCCATATCAGAGTCCATTAATGCCTCTTCCACCTGAACCAGCTTTGCTTTATGCGTGGTAGATTTGAAGCTGCCGTCGGAAAAAGAGCACACCTGTTTATCATTTAGTGCCAGAAAACCATATCCGCCTCTAAAATCCACTGAAATTGAAAAATCCGGATGATCTTCCCTGGTGATGCCGATAATCGTATTTTCAGTGGCAACCAGTTTCAAATCTGAATTTTCAACCGACTGAAGCAGCTTTCTGATATGCTTGACATTGTCCAGGCCCGGCTGTTCTGCCCTGGGAAGTTCTAAAATAAAATTCATTTTGGGGATTGATTCTTTTTCCACAAAAATCAACTTACCTCTAGGCCATTCTCCTTCTTCCGGTGTTCTTGAAATTTTAAGCACTGTCTCTAAAATCGGGTAAACCCTCATTCTGGTATCCCAGCCAATCAAAACATTCATTTCATCC
>JAQYWJ010000103.1 GCA_030145005.1 Desulfobacter sp.
CCGGTGAAGATAGCCCAATTTTTGTTGGTAACTGGGATGGGGGTGATAGTGCTTACCAGTACCCCATCATCAACTTTCTAAGGGCAGCCGACGACGCATTGAGCGTGGTGTTTTATACCCACAATTTTCAAGTGCCGGCAGAATTCACACGAGTCGATTGATATCAGGAGAGAGGTTTTTCAATAGTACTGTTTTTAGGGAGGGTTACAACGTTAGAGCCGTAATCCTCCCTTGTTCACCAAAAAACATATAGTAATCACTTTTCACAGTTTGACCAGTTCCAGGGCGCCCCACAACCCAATCTGTTTTCCTGAAATAATGACAATACCCTGGATCCCTGCCATATTCTTGCCTATGGCAATGGCCGTTTCAATGTCTTTAGGTGTCTGGACCTGATTGCAAAGGGATGTGGCTGCAGCATCGGCCAGGGCACAGCAATCTGCCAACACAGATACGGCATCGGCCTTGCCGAAACTTTTGGAATGCCCCACGGTACCCGAGGAGGTGCACATGGCAAACGAAGCGGGGCGCCGGGCCACTTTAATACCGGTTTTCATGCTCAAGGGTGATGATCCGGCATAAATGGTAAATATGGTTTGGGTATCGGATTTTATGAAAATATCGCCGCCGTTTTCCACCAGGATATTTGAAGACCATTGAAGCAAATCTCTTCCCACACTCTGGGCCACAGCGCCTGCCACGGCTGCCATGGGGCCGACACCGGCAGTTTTTGCCGCCATGGTCATTTCAGAAATAATTTTAGGAGCGATCCCTGGATCGGCCAACGGCGTCAGGCTGTCGGCAAACCTTGGAAGGCGGGTGATGTGATTTTCAATGTACTGGCGGTGGGCCAGAATGGAGCGTGTGGCCTGTTCGGTGAGATCCGAATCTGCCTGGATATTAAGGTTGGTCTCCTTTACGGTTACATTAAAGGTGACCAGTCCCTGTTTTTGGTGGCAAACACGATAAATTTTGCGGTTTTCAAACATTGGCATTTCCGGTGTTCTGCCGTTACCCCCAGTCAATGGGGGTAGGGCGCATATGGTCCGGGGCCTGGCGGATAAAATAGGAGTCGGTCATCCCGGCAATAAAATCCCGGGTAATTTCGGCATGGCTGTGTTTCGAACGGTAGGTGTCATCCATGCCGTTGAGAAACTGGGAATAAATGACGGAAGACTCATCTGCTTTGGCCAGGTCGTTCATATATCTGTCAAACAAACATTTGAAAATATCTTCAATGCCTGTCAGATGTCGTTTTATTAAGGGGTTTTTGTAAATAAACCGGTAGTTGAACTGCTTTAATTCTTTTAGGGCTTCAGCCACCCTATGGGAAAATCCGATGAAATTCTGGTCAATGCTTGTGTTGATCAGGTCCGTGACCAGGTTAAAGACAATGGAGCCCTGGGTGGCTCCTAAACGTTCACGGCAGGTGCCGGGAAGCTGCTCCCGGGCAACAATCTTCAGGCGAACAGCGTCCTCAAAATCCCTTCCGATATATGATACGGTGTCGGCGATGCGGACCACACACCCTTCCATGGTCATGGGCAGAACATCATCCATGATACCGGCCCGGATTTGTCTGACTATTGTATCCAGATCCGCAAAATCCTTTGACGATGCCGGGGTAAGCGTCCTTGCATGGGCCTCTCCGTTGTGGCAGACAATAGCGTCCAGGGTTTGAAGGGTCAGGTTCCAGCCTTTGCCTTTTTTTTCAATGACATCTAAAAACTGCATGCTTTGAAGGTTGTGGTGGAAGCGTCCTGCCCCTGCGGACTGGGTAAGGCGGGAGAGAAAATGCTCGCCGTCATGGCCAAAGGGCGTATGTCCGATATCGTGGCCCATGGCTACCGCTTCAATGAGGTCGGTGTTTAGTCCAAGATACCGGCCAATGGTTCTTGCCACCCGGGAAACCATCTGTACATGCAGCACCCGGTGGGTGAGATGGTCATTATTGATCAGGGAAAAAACTTGGGTTTTATCACTGTAACGGGTGTAGGCCAGGGAATTGAGAATGCGGTCTGCATCTGCAGAAAAAGCAAGGCGGTATTCGGTATCAGATCTTTTTTCCGAATACCGCCGGACAGCATTTTTGGAAAAACAGGCCCGGGTGCCAAGGATTTGGGTTTCCCTTTGTTCAAGGCGGGATTTCAGTGCCCGGGGTGTTTTGTCCAAATTCAATTAATTATTCCTCAAACTGTTTGAGG
Organism: Desulfobacter sp.; assembly: GCA_030145005.1. Classification (GTDB taxonomy): domain Bacteria; phylum Desulfobacterota; class Desulfobacteria; order Desulfobacterales; family Desulfobacteraceae; genus Desulfobacter. The sequence continues at coordinate 2,205 of JAQYWJ010000103.1, forward strand.
ATCTTCTCCACTACCTTTTCAAATGCCTGTTTAAAGGGGCCGTCCGCCTCATACATCATCACGGGCACACCGTCATCTCCGGATTCCACGACGCGGGTGTCAAAGGGGATGGAACCCAGGAAATTTAAGCCCTGTGCCTTGGCGGTTTTTTCTCCGCCGCCGCTTTTAAAAAGATCAATATGCTTATTGCAGTGCGGACAGGTAAATCCGGCCATGTTTTCCAGTATACCAAGGGTTTCCATTTTTACGGTTTTACAAAATGAAATGGATTTGCGGATGTCTGCAAGGGCCACTTCCTGGGGAGTGGTCACGATGATGCCCTTGGCATCCGGAATGGTCTGTACAACGGTGAGCGGTTCATCGCCGGTGCCCGGAGGGGCGTCAATGACCAGATAATCCAAGTCGCCCCAGGCAACGGAACCTACAAACTGCTTGATGATGCCGGTTTTGGCAGGGCCTCTCCATATAACGGCCTGGTCTTTGTCCTGCATCAACGCCTGGACACTGACCACCGTGAGGTTTTCGTAGACCTGTTTGGGCAAGAGTTGCTTGGTGTCGGGTGCAATATCTAAAAGATCCTTCATGTCGAACATCTGGGCAATGGAAGGCCCATGGACATCCACATCCATAAGCCCTGTTTTATATCCTTTTTTTGCAAGGGTTGCTGCAAGGTTTGCTGATACGGAGCTTTTGCCCACACCGCCTTTGCCGGACAGAACAAATATTTTGTTTTTGATTCTGGCCAGATTGTCCTTGATCATTGCTTCCATTTCCGCCTGTTGTTTTGCAGCGTCATTCTGGGGCTGCTGGGAACAGCTGCTTGCTTTTTGGGCCTGGTCAACGTTTTTGTGAATCATGACTTATATTTATCTCCTTATGAGGTTTGGTAATAATAACACCGTCTAAATTATGTTCATTTTCATGATCCTGTCAACCTGAATACGGATTCTTTTATAGGAATATTGGGCATAATATTTTTCAAGGAAATTTTCATGACTCTTTGCTCCCCGTCTTTTATGGTTATAACCCCGGGTAAAATGAAATTATCGCGTTTTAAAAATAGAGAATACCATATTCCGAAAATCATATTCATCTCTTTGTCCAGCACCCGATACCTGGTGGTTATTCCGCTTTCGTTTGTTAACCATTCCTGAATTTCTGAAGAAAATGACTGTGAGGCAAAAACAGTATCCGGCTTTTCAGGCAGAATCCAGGCCCGGTCAAAGGGGCGTTCCGGCACCTTTCCAAGAAGAAGGCTGACCAGTTCAGATAAACGCAACGGGATATTGATGTAAGGATCAAGATGCGGATCTGTAGACACGGCCGAATGGGGCTTGTGAGCGCCGGTATGGGAGACAAAGGTAACCCACTGGCCGGTCGAGGCAATGGTTTCAACAGGATGACCTGCCATGAGCAGGGTCATGCGCAGCCGGTTGGGGGACTGGGCAGCCCAGGCGATTTTATACTTTTCCTTTCGAAAGCCTCGGGTCAGGATCAGTTCACCTGTACCCTTGGATGTGGACATTTGTGCATTGAATGCCTGGATGCGGTTTATGATATCTTCGGCATGGGTGTCTGTATGTTTCCCGAATTGATGTCCAAGCAAGGCACAACCCGGTCCTGTCAATATGACAGTAAAAAGGAGTATGGTAATAATACCAAAGCCTGAACGCCAAATACAGAAGGGGGGGGCATGCCGTATATATCTATATGCCCTTGTCATAGCCCTGGATTTTCCAGTTTTTTAAGTTTTTCCTCAATTTCCCGGATCTCTTTTTTCTGATCCTGTCTGGCATTATCAAGGGCTTTTTTATACATGGCAACCGCCTTTGTCTGCTGTCCTGTTTTAAGGTAGGCATCTGCCAGGTGGGCGGCAATAACGGTTTCATAATTCAATAGTTCAACGGCTTTTTCAAGATAGAAAACAGCCTTGTCATACGCCTGTTTTTTAAAATAAACCCACCCCAGGCTGTCTGTGATATAACCGTCTTCGGGTCGGATCTCAATGGCACGCTGTATCAGTTCCAGGGCCTGGTCCAGATGAATGCCCATTTCCGCATAGGTATATCCCAGGAAATTGAGGGCCGATGCATGTTTGGGATCCAGTCTGATAATGGTTTTCATGGTTTCAATGCTTTGCTGACGCTGCCCTGCCGTATCCAGAACGGCACCAAGCTTAAACAGCAAAGCCGTATTGTTGGGGGCCTCTTTTAATGCACGCTGCAGCATGGTGACGGCAATGTCGTAACGGTTGTTTTCCTGGTAAAATGAGGCCAGGTAAGAGGTGATATCAATGTCTGCCGGGCTTTGCCTGTGGTGCTGTTCCAGGAATCGAATTGCCTCAACTGTGCGGTTCATGTCCCTGTAGAGAAAAGCAATGCTTAGAATTGTTTTTTTATACTGGGGATGATCGGGCGTGACTTTAAGATAATACTCAATGGCCTTGCCCGGTTTTTCTAAGCCTTCATAAGCCATCCCCAGAAAAAAATTGATGTTGGCATTCCCGGGGAGTGTTTTCCTGATCTGGGATAATATCGTAGCAGCATCCTGGTATCTATGCTCCGGTATCAGGGTCTGGACAATATTTACCACCAGGTCGGGATTTTCCCTGATTTCCCGGCCAAGTGCGGCAAATATGTCGTCAGCGTTTTGATAATCCTTGGTGTTAAAATAAAACAGGCTAAGCTCTATCAGTGCCCTTTCATCTCCGGGGTCAAAATTAAGAATCTCTTTGAGAACCGCTATAATTTCTGCCTTGTTTTTTTCTTCACCCATGGCTTTATACACGTCTACCAGCCGGAACCGGGGTTCTAAAAGGTCGGGTTCAAGTTCAAGGGTTTTAAGGTAAGATTCCCTGGCCGCTGCAGGCTGGTCAGCTATCCGCTGGCTCTCTCCCAGGTAGAAATAGGCAACATAATAGTCGGGAAATATGCTTGCCATACGGGAAAACAGATTCATGGCCTTCAGGGTCATGCCCTCATCCATATATACTTTGCCCAGCCGTAAAAAGGTTTCTTTATCTTCGGGGGATAGCTGCAGTATTCGTTCCAGCAGGATGGTCATGTCTTTTTCATCCCCTTTTTTCAGCCGGGCAAGCAGGAGCAGATTTTCCACATCATCCGGATATTTTTCCGCCAGATCTTGGGCCAGGGCCAGGGCCTGAACTGATTTTTTTTGTTTCTGCAGACAGATGATGTATTCGCGCTGGAGGAAACAGGAGTCCGGATCCTTTGCAATGGCCTTTTCCAGAGCTTTCTGTGCCTGATCGGTTTCATTTTTGCTATCATGGCGCCGCGCCATAAGGTAGTAGTATGAAGCCTGAAAATCATTGCTCTGACTCAAAGTAAGGTCCTGGTCGGCAACATTTTTGCTGCCGGCTTGTCCCAGGTCGGGAGCCCCCGGTCCCTTGATACACCCTGAAACGGAAAAAAAGCTTAAGACTGAAGCCAGGGCCAGGGTACACACTGTAAGGTGTTTCATGAACGGAATGCCTTTTTAAACTCTTGGATACGACCATTACTGGTCATGGTCATACATGTCAAAATCCGGCATATCCTTTTTAAAATATGCTTTCATTTTTTTTATGATGTTGTTTTCGATCTGCCGGACCCGTTCCCTTGAAATGTTGTAGACTTCACCTATTTGCTGCAGGGTTTCGGGGGAATCGGAAAAAATTCTGCGCTCAAAAATATCGAGTTCGCGTGCGTTCAGGTTTTTTTTAAACTTAGCCACTTTGGTGTACAGGATATCTTCGATTTCTTTTTTTGCCAGGCGGTCTTCGGAGGAATCCGAATCAACGTTAATAAACTCAATGCGCTCGGTATTGGAATCATCTTTAAGCGGTTCATCCAGGGAAAGATCCCAGTTGGCCAGGCGCTGGTCCATATCCACCACCTCCTGTTCAGACACGCCCAGACGTTCGGATAACAGCTTGGGTTTGGGATCAAAACCCTGTTCAATGAGCATCTGTTTTTCTTTTTTTAATCTGAAAAAAAGCTTGCGCTGTCCCTGGGTAGTGCCAATTTTGACCATTCGCCAGTTATCCATTATGAATTTAAGGATATATGCCTTTATCCAAAACGATGCATAATAGGAAAATTTGACATTTTTATACGGGTCAAATTTTTTTACGGCCCGGACAAGACCAATATTGCCCTCCTGAATAAGGTCAAGAAGATTCTGCATCCAGATGCGTTGAAATTCCAAAGCAATCTTCACCACCAGGCGCAGGTTGGAAGTGGTCATTATATAGGCGGCTTCCTGGTCGTTATCCTCCTGAATCCGCTGACCCAACTCTATTTCCTGCTCCCGGGTTAAAAGTTTATATCGATTGATTTCATTAAGGTAACTTTGAATGGGATCGGATTTGACCAGGGCTTTTGAGGTGCCGGCCCTGGTTTTTCCTGCAGGTACCAAAAAGTCCTTCTTAGTCAGTTTTTTGGTAACTACGGGATTTTTTTGATCAACAATATTTGCCATTTAGGAACCTTTAAATTGAATTAAATTAAACCTTATTATTATCATACTTTGCTTGAAAGCGATATAGTTGCATATTACTAATTGGTTATCTTGTGTTTGAACGAAAAGTCACCCATCTGCGGCGTTGCAGAAAAATTTACCAAATTATAAAATCAAGCCTCACAACCACGAGGTTGCTCCGGTTTTAAATTTTTCTGCGCCTTGCATCTGGGCAACTTTTCGTCCAAACACGGGTTTCCGTTCAGGCACTATCTTAAAACTGTAAAGCCCTTGAAAAAATAGTTTTCAAGGTTATTTTTACCGGTTCGATAGTAAAATTAGACATTGTATGATAGATTCAACAGCAAAATTTTTAAATTAAATTGTAAGGACAGGAGGAAAGCTTGAGCATTATACCCGGAACAGAATATGAAGGCCTGCCACTGATTAGACAAGGAAAGGTCAGGGACATTTTTGATACGGGCGACGCCCTGCTCATGGTAACAACCGACCGGCTTTCCGCGTTTGACGTGGTGCTGCCTGACGCCATTCCGGACAAGGGCAAGGTGTTGAACCAAATTTCAGTGTTCTGGTTCAAACAAATGGAAAGTATCGTTAAAAACCATATCATCAGCACGGATGTAAATGATTATCCCGTACAATTTCATAAATATAAAGACAAGCTTGAAGGCCGCAGCATGCTGGTGAAAAAAGCCCAGCCCATGGCTGTGGAGTGTATTGTCAGAGGCTATATTTCAGGATCAGGCTGGAAATCCTATCAATCCGAAGGCCATGTGTGCAATATCAGACTGCCCCAGGGTCTAAAGGAGTCCGACAAGCTTGAAACACCTTTATTTACCCCGTC
>JAQYWJ010000104.1 GCA_030145005.1 Desulfobacter sp.
TACCCCTCCTGAATCAAAGATTCAGAAGGGGCTTGTAAAAGCCCAGGTTGACTAGCCTGAGTCCCATTTGTTGGGACTACGTTCGGCAGGATGTAGACACCTTTGGATGTATTCGCCAGTCCAAAGCTCTGTCGTGGCACTGTAAAACTTGATCATCAAGTTATAGATAAAAATGTCCCATAAGAAGTCAAAAACATCAATCTTTTATTAAATGATCTGATTCCGAGCTTTATGTGGTGATTGCCGAATGATAATTTATCTATGATATTAACGCGATGCCGCGAATAAATTGTCGATCTTGGAGAAGATATTAGGGATTCGGAACAAAATCTGTGGCATTTATTCTTTCCGAGCCCCTTAAAAGAAAGCGCATATGGGGTGTTGGGGTGCTTTTATTTTGGCAGTCGGAACGACTGCCAAAATATTTAGTGTCAGGGCTTTAAGGCCCATGGGCCTAATCTGCCTGATGAGGTCGGGTTTATTTTTTATGCCGGGCCGGCTGGTATGTACACAAAGGTTCCTCGGCCATGTAATTGCCGGTGGCCTCGTATGCCCTGGCCCGGCACCCGCCGCACACCTGTTTGTATTCGCAGATTCCGCATTTGGGTTCAAGATTGTTGAAATTCCGTAATTTGTTAAACACTTCTGAATTTTCCCACACATCCTTGAAGTGCTGTGTTTTGATGTTTCCGCAGGTGACATCTAAAAAACCGCAGGTCTGTACCCGGCCCACATGGGAGATGAAACAAAATCCGGTCCCTGCAAGACAGCCCCTTGTGACCGCATCAAGCCCATGGGTTTCAAAACTGACTTTTTTGCCTTCAGCCTTGGCGCGCTGGCGCAAAATTCGGTAGTAGTGGGGGGCACAGGTGGCTTTAAGCTGTAAAGGGGTTTTGTCCCGCTGGTCGTAAAACCAGTTCAGGGTTTCTTCATACTCCTTTGCGTCAATGGCCGTATCCACGATGTATTTGCCCCGGCCTGTGGGTACCAGAAGAAAAATGTGATGGGCCGCGGCCCCTAACGATTCTGCCAGGGCAAGGATGGCAGGAATTTCATCAAGATTGGTTTTTGTGATAACGGTATTGATTTGAAATTCCAGTCCGGCAGCCTTTGCGATTTTTATGCCGTTTACGGCCCTGTCAAAGGCCCCGTCAAGACCCCTGAACGCATCATGGGAGGCTGCAGTTGAGCCATCCAGGCTCACGGAGATGCGTTTGATACCGCTTTTCATAAGGCGTGCCACATTGTCTTCATTGAGCAGGGTGCCGTTGGGGGCCATGACCATGCGAAGGCCTATTTTGTCGCCATATGCGGCAATATCAAAGATATCATCCCGGAGCAGCGGTTCGCCGCCGGTAAGAATAATGATGGGTTGCCCTACCTCTCTGATCTGGTCAAGGAGCCTGAAGGACTCTTCGGTGGTGAGCTCGTCGTTGTATTCATGATCTTCGGCAGCAGCCCGGCAATGCTTGCAGGTCAGATTGCACCGGCGGGTTGTCTCCCAGGCCACAAGGCGCAGGGTATCGTTTTTACCTGCAGCCTGCGGGGCACCATGTCCAGGGGGGTGTGTTCCGTGGGGATGTGCCATCAGTTATTCAGCTCCCTTGCCACGTCAATGGCCGCATAGGTCATGATGATGTCGGCCCCGGCCCGCTTGATGGACAACAGGGTTTCCATGATCATGGCTTTACCGTCTACCCATCCCATCATTTCAGCCGCCTTGATGATGGAGTATTCACCGGATACGTTATATGCGGCCACAGGTAGATCAATCTCTTCTCTGACCCTGTAAATGATATCCAGATAGGGGAGCGCCGGTTTTACCATGATGATGTCCGCTCCTTCCTCAATGTCCATGGTGGCCTCCCTGATCGCTTCAAGGGAGTTGGCCGGATCCATCTGGTAGGTTTTGCGGTTCCCGAATTGGGGCGCGGATTCCGCAGCTTCCCTGAAAGGGCCGTAAAAGGCGGATGCGTATTTCACTGCATAGGACATGATGGGCACATGGGAAAATCCCTCGTCATCCAGGGAGCCTCTGATTTCAGCCACGCGACCGTCCATCATGTCGGACGGGGCCACCATGTCGGCGCCTGCCTGCACATGGGACAGCGCCGTTTTTGCAAGCAGATCCAGGGTGGAATCATTGTCAATGGTGCCGTCATCCATGACCATACCGCAGTGACCGTGGTCCGTGTATTCACACAGGCAGACATCGGTGATCACGGTAAGATCCGGCACCTGTTCCTTGACGGCTGCCACTGCTTTCTGAACGATACCGTCATGGGCATAGGCCTGGGTGCCAAGGCAGTCTTTTTTATCGGGAATCCCGAACAGCATGATACCCGGGATACCTGCCTCTTTGGCTTGCTTTGCCGTGGTGACAATATGATCGCAGGAGAGCTGGAACTGCCCGGGCATGGAACTGATGGGCTTTTTAACGGATTTGCCTTCAACCGCAAAAAGGGGAAGAATCAGATCGTCTCTGGAAAGCTTTGTTTCCCTGATCATCCGTCTGAAATTGTCTGTGGCCCGAAGCCGTCTGCCCCTGTATTCGGGAAACAGCATTATATATTCTCCTTTTTGATCTCTTCATCCGTAAGATAACAGGCAGGATCTGAATCCCAGGGATCATTGGCAACGGACTCGGCCCTGGCCCTGAAATTACCTGCACAGATATCCAGCCACCGGCATTGGGCGCATCTGCCTTTGACGTGTTTTTTCTTTTCTTTCATTTTCATCAAAAACTCGTTTTCAGGATCTGTCCATATTTCGCTGAAAGGTCTGTCCTTGATATTGCCGAAACTGATTTCCCGCCAGAACTGGTCCGGGTGGACTTCACCATCCCAGGAGATGCAGCCGATGCCCCGGCCCGAGTTGTTGCCTTCGTTCATCTCAAGCAGTTCGAGCACTTCGGCGGCCCGTTCAGGGTCTTCCTTGAGCAGACGCTGGTAGAGGTAAGGACCGTCTGCATGATTATCCACGGTGAGGATCTCCTTGGGCTTGTTGCGGTCGTGAAGGTCCTTTGTGCGGTCCATGATCAGGTCGAGTACCTTGCGGGTTTCTTCGTGGCTTAAATCCTCCTTGGCAATCTCCTGGCCGCGGCCGGAGTAAACTAAGTGGTAAAAACAGGCTCTGGGAACGTTTTTTTCTTCCAGCAGATCAAAAATGCCCGGGATGTCCTGTACGTTTCTTTTATTGATGGTAAAACGCAGCCCCACCTTAATACCTGCTTCCTGGCAGTTGTCAACGGCCTGTAATGCTTTTTTATACGCGCCGTCAACGCCTCTGAACTTGTCATGGGTGGCTTCAAGTCCGTCCAGGCTGATCCCTACATAGGAGAGCCCCACCTCTTTGAGCTGCTTTGCCTTCTCTTTGGTGATCAGGGTGCCGTTGGTGGAGATGACGGCCCGCATGCCCTTAGATACGGCATATTGAGCATATTCCACAAGGCGTGGGTGCATCAACGGTTCCCCGCCGGAAAACAGCAGCACCGGAACCCCGAATTGAGCCAGGTCATCCATCATGGCAAGACTTTGTTCGTGGGTCAGTTCATTGTCATAAGCAATATTTTCAGACTGGGCATAGCAGTGAACACACTTCAGGTTGCATCGCCGGGTCATATTCCAGACCACCACCGGCTTTTTGTCCTTTGAGAACTGAAGCAGATGGGAGGGCAGTTTGCCTGAATGCCTTGAATAGCGTAACGTATCCGAGGGTTCCACAGTGGCGCAGTAAAGTTTTGAAATTCCAATCATTTTATCTCTTTTCTGATAAGCTCGTTGAGGTAAGTTTCGTGGTCGGTTAATGCTTTTTTGGACAGGAAAAACCTTGCTTTCCCGGTTTTTTCCCGGATCAGGTTAAATCCGTCAAAAAAATCCGTGTGGATTTTCGAAAGGATTTCATCCGTAGTGGCGCTATGTTCTATGAACTGCTGAATGAGAAAATCCGCTGCATCTTCTTCAAACACGACATTTAAATCATAGTTTTTGGAAATCTCCAGTTCCATCTCTTTGACGTTGTCATAGAATTTTTTGACCTGTTTAACCGCATCCTCTATTTCCATGACATGGGCCGTATAATACTGGACTACCATTTTTGTGCGAATCTGCGTTAAGGTCAGTCCAAGACGGATGGAAAATATTTTCCAGTTCTTTTTTACATATTCACTGATATAATTTGAAAAAAGGACCAAGGCATGGTTATATTCAGCCTCGTATTTTTCCTTGTCATTGCCCTGGATAAGATCGTTTAAAACTTTTTCAGGGTTGGTCAGCATCTGTTTGGTGATTGCAAACTGCCAGACGGATTTGGAAGGCAATTTCTCTTCAAAGCAGAGCAGGGCTTCTTCAACCACGGATACTAACCCCCGGGCACCGGTATTTTCCTTGTGCGCCCTTAAAGCAAGCTCCTCTAACGCCTCGTCGGTGAACACTACATCAATTCCATATGATTTAAAATCAAGGCGCTTGCTTAAGATCACCGGATTGTTGGGCATTTTCAGGATGTCGTAAAGATCTTTTTGGGTCAGTTCGTCCAGCACACAGCGCACCGGTATCCTGCCGATGAATTCGGACTCAAATCCGTACGCCACCAGATCCTCGGACCGGGTCTCCTTTAAAAGCTCATTCTCTTTTTTAGTATGACTGAGCGATGCACCGAATCCAATGGCCTGTTTGCTCAACCGTTTTTTCACCAAATCGGTCAGACCTGAAAACGCGCCTGAAAGAATAAACAGAATATTGGCCGTATTCACCCGTCTGGCCGTGCGTTTTCCGGTTCTCTGGAAAGCTTCAAGTTCCTGCATCATGGATACGGGATCATGAGGCACCTTTAAATCTACGTCGGTCTCTTCCATGGGTTTGAGCAGGGCCCGCTGAACCCCTGTCCGTGATATCTGGGCGCCTATAACATTGGGGCTGGCAGCAATCTTGTCCACTTCATCTATGTAAACGATGCCACATTCCGCAAGTTCAATGTCATCCTTGGCCTCTTTAACCAGATCCCTGATCAGATCCTCTACATCCCCACCCACATATCCGGTTTCGGAGAATTTGGTGGCATCGGCTTTGACAAAAGGCACCCCGATTTTTTTGGAGATAAGTTTGATCAGATAGGTCTTTCCGATACCGGTGGGGCCGAGTAGCAGGATATTGCTTTTAATATTACCCGTGATCTTGAACGGTTCCGTGATCATGGTTTCCTGGTGGCGGATTCGGTTGAAATGGGTACAGATTTTTGTGGCAAGAACAGATTTAGCCTTGTCCTGCCGGATCACATACTGGTCAAGGTAGCTGATCAGTTCCGAAGGCTTGATATTGAAATCAATCAGCTTTTTTTTGCCCGACTGAGGTGTTGTGCCGGTAGTGATCTCCTGCTGGGGCTGGATGGAAGGTGTCAGAATTTTAACATTCCCACCAAATCTTTTGTTCAGAAATTCCCCTAGTTCTTTTTCGATTTTTTTCGGGTCAGGCCCGGTGGCATCATTTTGATAAGTCATAATTAGGTTATTATAAGCTTGTCTGCCCATAATTCAAGGCGCAAGTTCAACGGCCTATTTCTTTTTTTCCTTAAAATATTCACAGGGCTTTCCCGAAGACTGGAATACCGTGACGCTGGGCAGTTGACGGCTTTTAAATCCCAAAGCCCTGCAGCCGTTTGGGTGGGCCGGCTCCCAGGTGACATAGAAAAATCGGCACTTGTAACAATTTCTTTTATTATCTTCGTCCATATCAGTCTATAAAAAAAGCTATAAAAAAAGCCGCGGCAATTATGCCGCGGCTTTGAATTTATGGTGCCGAAGGGGAGATTTGAACTCCCACGGGTCTCCCCACACGCCCCTCAAGCGTGCGTGTCTACCTATTCCACCACTTCGGCAAAGAACTTGTTCTTATTCATTTGCTGCTGGTGCCTGCTGTCCTGCGGGTGCAGATACGTCCTTCATGACACTGGACTGTGACTGATGCCCTGACTTATAGGCCAAGGTCAGAGACGTGATCATGAAGATAATGGCCACGGCCGTGGTAATTTTAGTCAGGATGTTTGCGGGGCCAGCTGATCCGAAGAGAGCCTGGCTCCCTGCGCCGCCCATAGATACGCCCATCTCTGCGCCTTTACCAGTCTGCAATAGCACAACAAGTATTAGAAAAATGCAAACTGCAACATGTATTGCCACTAAAATGCTTGTCATAAGTAAGAGTGTCTAAAACCTAATAATTTTATTAAAATCTTCCGGGTTCAGGCTCGCGCCGCCAACCAATGCACCATCGACATCTTCAATTTGCATCAGGTCTTTGATGTTGCCGGGTTTTACTGATCCGCCGTATAAAATCCGGATCTTTGCAGCCAGACCTTCTGCGTATTTTTCCTTGAGCAGGTTTCTTAAAAATCCGTGCACCTCTTTAACCTGTTCCGGCCCGGCAGTCTTTCCGGTACCAATTGCCCATACCGGTTCATAGGCGATAATCAGGGTGTCAAGATCTCCAAGATCAAAGCCTTTTAACCCATCTGATATCTGTTTGTCAAGGATAAAAAAAGTTTTATCAGCATCCCGCTGGCTTTCCGTCTCTCCGATGCACATCACCGGGATAAGTTCTGCATCAAGGGCTGCACGAATTTTAAATCCGACGCTTTCATCGGTTTCACCAAAGTACTGTCTACGTTCGGAGTGGCCGATAATGACGTAATCGGCACCGGCGTCCCTGATCATCTGCCCGGACACTTCACCGGTAAATGCCCCTTCCATGCCCGGGTAAATGTTTTGGGCCCCCAGCCGGACCTGGGACGATTTGCCCAGGGCCGCTGCCACTAAGGGCAACGACAGTGCTGTGGGTGCAATCATAATATCAACGCCATCCACCCCTTTGATTAAGTCTGCCAGCTGTTTTGCTGCAGCAACAGCCTGGGTACCGGTCTTGTACATTTTCCAGTTGCCGGCAATCAATGGAATTCTTGTCATTTTTTTTCTCCTTTAAAGGGCGTTGCCCACCATGTCAGCCAGATCAATCATGCGGTGTGAGTAACCTGCCTCGTTGTCGTACCATGAAAGAATTTTTATCATATCTCCGTTGATAATATCTGTACATGAGGCATCAACAATGGAAGAAAGTGGGCAGGAGTTGTGGTCAATGGATACCAGGGGGGTGTCCAGATAGCCCAGATACCCTTTCAGGTTGGTTTCAGAAGCCTTTTTAAGGGCCTGGTTGATCACCTCCTTGGTCAGATCCTTTTTTTCGGTGGTGATCACGAGATCCACAAGGGATACATTGGGTGTGGGTACCCTCACGGCCAGGCCGTTAAGTTTGCCTTCGAGCTCGGGCAATACCAGGGAAACCGCTTTGGCGGCACCTGTAGTGGTGGGTATCATGGACAGAGCGGCTGCCCTTGCTCGGCGCAGGTCCTTATGCGGGAAATCAAGCAGGCGCTGGTCACCTGTGTAGGAGTGGATCGTGGTCATAAGCCCGCATACAATACCGAAATTTTCCAGCAGCACCTTGGCAACAGGTGCCA
>JAQYWJ010000105.1 GCA_030145005.1 Desulfobacter sp.
CAGGCTCTAAAAGATATTTTAGCGCCTGAACATAAAAAACGTGTTTGGACAAAAAGTTACCCAGATGCAGGGCGCAGATGGCTGACTTTGCGTCCAAATACTATAGGAAATTGATATACCACTGAATTATGGGTTCCCCCCAGAAAACGTAAAGAATAGCGCCTATGGAAAGAAACGGGCCAAAAGGAATTTTTGCCTGTCTTTTTTCGGATTTTCCTGACGGCGCCATGGCAGCCAATCCGCCAAGGGTACCGAAGACTGAACCTGTGAACAATGTGAAAAAGACCCCTTTCACGCCTGTGGCTGCGCCAATCATGGCTAAAAGTTTGATGTCTCCGCCCCCCATGCCCTGGTGCTTGCGAATAAGATAATAGAAAAGGGCCACAAGATATAAAATGCCGCCGCCTGCCAGAACGCCCCACATCACAGAAATAAAGCGCATTTGGGGCACAAAAAGACAGGATGTGGAAAAGATGATAATTCCGGGGAGGGACAACTTGTCCGGGATGATTTGGTGATCCAGGTCAATAAAAGAAACGGCAATGAGCACAGCGCCGAATATAAAATAAAAAAGTGCGGCCGGCGTTAGCCCGAATTTAAAAAAAATTCCCAGGGCTAACAATCCTGTGATCAGTTCCACCAAAGGGTAGCGTATGGAAATAGGGGCTTTGCAAAATCCGCATTTACCCTTGAGTACAAGAAAGCTTATTATCGGGAGATTAAAGTAAAATGGAATCGCATGGTTGCAGGCCGGACAGTGAGAAGGGGGTGACACAATGGATTGACCTTTCGGCATCCGGTAGATCACCACGTTGAGGAAACTGCCGATACAGGCACCAAAAACAAAGGACATAACAGCAATAAAAATGGATGGCGGGAACATAACACTCCTTGGACAATGATCAATATATTATATTTTAGTACACCTGGGATGCTTGACGGTTTTCTGATATAGTTACGCTAACTATCCAATGATAAAAATATTTTTTCAAGGATATTGTAAAAATATTTTTCTGTTATATTGTAAGTAAAATTTAAAGTGCAGGTACACCAAGCCCGTATGTGAGGGCCAACCCGAAAAACCACAGACGGTCCGGTGGATTCCGGTATGGTCCTGTTTTTTTTATGAAAGGGTCTGATACTCTTTCACCATGTGCCGGGGGTCATACCCGGCAGAAGAATGCAGGCGCAGCCCATGGACGTTATGTAATCAAGGAGCATAAATGGCAGAAGCAGATATAGATGATCTGATTGAAATAATTGAAAAAGAAGGTAATGTCGAAGAAATCCCAGAGGTGATTCCCATGATGCCGGTCAGGGATGTGGTGGTCTTTACAGACATGCTGCTTCCCTTGTTTGTCGGGCGGGAAAAGTCCATTAAGGCCATTGAAGAGTGTGTGGAATTTGACCGGTATGTTTTTTTGTCGGTCCAAAAAGATTCAGAAATGGAAAAGCCGGAGCCGTCGGATGTCTATGATATCGGGACCATTGCCCGGGTCCAGAAGATGATTAAAATGCCTGACGGCAGGATTAAGGCACTGGTCCAGGGTATTTCCAAAGCAAAAATTATTGAATTCGTTCAAAAGCGTTCGTTTTTTAAGGTCAGGGTGGAGACGATTTCTGATGTAGAACCTGATTCTCTTGATATAGAAATTGAAGCTCTGATGCGTAACGTAAAGGAGACCAGCGAAAAACTTTTAGCACTTAAGGGCGAGTTTTCAGGTGATGTGGGCGATCTTTTATCCCATATTGACTCCCCTGGTAAACTTGCGGATCTGGTGGCCTCTAACCTCAACCTTAAGGTGGAAGATGCCCAGTCCATTCTGGAAACCACGGATACCGTTGCGCGTTTAACCCGGGTCAATGATCTCTTAGCCCGGGAGCTGGATTTGTCAACGGTTCAGGCTAAAATTCAGACCCATGTTAAAGACGAAATTTCAAAAAACCAGAGGGATTATTACCTTCGTGAGCAGGTCAAGGCTATCCACAGAGAACTTGGGGAAAGCGATGATAAGCTTGCCGAGATCGTTGAATTCAAACAAAAAATAAAAAAGTGCAAGCTGCCGGAAGAGTGTGAAAAAGAGGCTCTGAAACAGTTGACCCGTCTGGAGCAGATGCATTTTGATTCTTCCGAAGCCTCTGTGGTCAGAACCTATCTGGATTGTATTGTTGAATTGCCCTGGAGTAAAACCACCAAGGACTTCTTAGACATAAAAAAGGCCCAGGAGGTTTTAGACCAGAATCATTATGGACTGGACAAGGCCAAGGAACGAATCCTTGAGTATTTAAGCGTGCGTAAGCTCAATCCAAAGAAAAAGGGCCAGATCATCTGCTTTGTCGGTCCTCCGGGGGTGGGTAAAACCTCACTTGGCCGGGCCATTGCCAAGGCCATGAAACGCAAGTTTCACCGGGTCTCTTTGGGTGGTATTCGTGATGAGGCCGAAATCAGGGGGCACCGAAGAACATATATTGGTGCCATGCCTGGAAGAATTTTACAGGGGCTTCGTCAATGCGGCACTAAAAATCCGGTTTTTATGCTGGATGAAATTGACAAATTGGGAAATGATTTCAGAGGGGATCCGTCATCAGCACTTCTGGAGGTGTTGGATCCTGAACAAAATACCGAATTCTCCGACCATTACCTGAATATGCCCTTTGATCTGTCAGATGTATTGTTTGTTTTGACAGCAAATATGGCCGACACCATTCCTTCAGCTCTGCTTGACAGGATGGAGTTGATCCATATTACCGGATATACCCGCCAGGAAAAGGTGGTCATTGCAAAACAGCATCTTTTGCCAAGAAAGCTCAAAGATAACGGTTTGATCCGTCGTGCCATTCATTTCAGTCCCAATGCCATTGAGTCCATTGTTTCAGAATATACCCTGGAAGCAGGTCTCAGAGGGCTTGAACGAAAACTGGACTCGGTGTGCAGAAAAATTGCCCGCCAAATAGCGGAAGGTCAAAAGGGGCGGTTTGCCGTTACCTGCCAGAATTTAACCAAGTACCTCGGTCCGCCTCAATATATTAATGAAATGGATCAGGAGGAGAGCCAGGTCGGTTTGGCCACGGGGCTTGCATGGACCGAAGTGGGTGGCGAGCATCTGTATATTGAAACATCGTTGTTTCCGGGTAAAGGAGAATTGCAGCTCACCGGACAAATCGGTGAGGTTATGCAGGAATCCGCAAGGGCCGCATTGACTTACACCAAGGCTAATCAGGCCGCCCTGGGGATAAATAAGGAGGCCTTTGATTCCAACGACATCCATATCCATGTCCCAGCCGGAGCCATTCCCAAGGATGGTCCTTCGGCCGGTATTGCCATTGCCACAGCCCTGGTGTCGGCCTTTACCGGCAAAAAGGTGAATAACAAGGTGGGGATGACCGGTGAAATTTCTTTGCGGGGCAGGGTGCTGCCCATAGGAGGCCTTAAGGAGAAGTCATTAGGGGCTTTAAGGGCCGGCATTAAGACAGTGATCATTCCGGAGAAAAATAAAAAAGATCTTCATGATATCCCAAAATCTGTGAAATCCAAGCTGACATTCATTTGTGTGAAGGATGTCAGGGAGGTTCTGGATATCGCCTTGGAAGCGGAATAGTAATGAACCTTTTTGCCCTGAGCACGGCAGAGCAGGGCGCAAGCATGGCCCTGTTTGAAGACAACACTCTTGTTTTTGAGTCCAGCCTGTTCAGCCGGCAGACCCACTCCAAAGGGCTTTTACCCATGATTGAGCAGGCCGTTGAAAGCAGGGAAGGGATGACCGTTAACCGGATAGACGGATTCATTGCAGCCAGGGGGCCCGGCAGCTTTACCGGGCTTCGCATCGGCATCAGCATGGTTAAGGGGCTGGCCAGGGCTGTATCAAAACCCTGTGCAGGGGTTTCCAGTCTTGATGGTATTGCGTTCAGATTCTGTTATTCACAAAAGCCTGTGTGTGTGATGATGGATGCCAAACGCAAAGAAGTGTATTCTGCCGTATATCAGTTCCACCATGGCAAGCTTATTCAAAAAGGTCCGGAAATGGTATGTTCACCGGAGACTGCCATTGACCAGGCCGGTTCCGGTGCTCTGTTTGTCGGGTCGGGATCAAAGGTATACCGGGATAAGATTTGCAGCCGAACCCATGATAAGGCTGTGTTCTCTTGCCCATCCATGGATGGGGTCAGTGCCTGTGCTCTGGTGATTTCCGCGATGTCTGATAAATGTGTGTTTGATTTTGAGAATCATCCCTTGAATCCGGTTTATCTTAGAAAATCCGATGCGCAGATCCATTTTGAAGGGAAAACAGGTGCTTGACAATATATTGGTATACTTGATATAAATATAAGGTTCTGGCTATTTAGTGTTTAAACGAAAACTTGGAAATTTTGTCGAGTACAAGGCGGGCGCAAATTTTAATTGGAGCAATACATTGAGTATTCGAGGATTAGAATTTGCGGCCAACGAAGTAATCGGCAAAATTTACGGTTTTCGGTCGGGCACTATTTATGAATGGGCACTATTAGGTTAGGAGGGTATGGATAATTCTAAATGGCCGGCAAAGGCAGTGCTTCCCATTGCCATGCCAGGCGTCAAATACGTTGTTGCGGCCATCCTTGTTACGGGGGTGCTTTTTTATTTTGGATACCTGAAAACAGGGGGACTTGCGCTGCTGATCACGTTGTTTATTACCTGGTTTTTCAGAGACCCTGAACGTGCGGTGCCGGAAGGCGGGGATCTTCTGGTCTCTCCGGCAGACGGGAAGGTGATTGTTGTAGAGCACACTGCCCGGTGTGAATATATGGATGACCCCTGCCAGAAGGTCAGTATTTTCATGAATGTATTCAATGTTCATGTCAACCGTATCCCTTTCAGCGGTATGATTGAAAAGGTTCAATATCATCCGGGGAAATTTGTAAACGCATCTTTTGATAAAGCAAGTGTTCACAATGAACGCAATGCGCTGGTAATAAGAACGGACAATGGTCGTCGTTATGTGTGTGTTCAGATTGCTGGGCTCATTGCACGGCGTATTGTCAACTGCGTGAAAATCCGTGAGCATGTTCACAAAGGCGACCGGTACGGTATGATTCAGTTTGGATCCCGTTTGGATCTTTATCTGCCCATGGGCTTTGAAATACTTGTCAGCCCTGGTGATAAAACAAGTGCCGGAAGCAGTGTTATCGGTCGGATGTGCTGATTAAAAAAGACAAGGCGCCAATGCGCTGTAATTAAATAACTATGGAGTGGATTTTAAATTTTGGACCAGATACCTGTAACAAAACAAGGTTTTGCGGCCTTGAAAAAAGAACTGGAAAAATTAAAAACCGTGGATCGTCCTGAGATAATCAAAGCCATTGAAGTGGCCAGGGCCCATGGAGACCTGTCTGAGAATGCTGAATACCATGCTGCAAAAGAACGCCAGTCTTTTATTGAAGGCAGGATCGGTGAGCTTTCCTATAAGATCGGAAACGCCAAAGTAATTGATCCTGCCTCTGTGACTAAGGACGTGATCCGGTTTGCCAGCCGCGTTCTTGTGGAGAATCTGGATACCGAAGAAGAACAGGAATACATGATTGTCGGTGAGGATGAGGCTGATATTAAAAAAGGCAAAATTTCTGTCTCTTCTCCCCTTGGTTCGGCCCTGATCGGAAAAGAGTTGGGCGAAGAGGCCATTGTCCAGGCACCGGGCGGGAAACGGGTTTATGAGGTTGTTGATATTCTCTGATTTGTTGTTTCTTCATCTGATTTTTTTTGAGCCCCTAAGATTGCAGTAAAATTTTAGAAAGGAAAGTGCTGTGGCACGTGTAACTATTGAAGATTGTTTGAAAAATGTGGATAACCGCTTCACTCTTGTACATCTGGCAGCCAAACGGATCCGCCAGGTTCGGGAAGGGGCTGATTTCCTTGTACCATCCTATAGAAACGAGGATGTTGTAACCGTCCTGCGCGAAATTGCCGCTAACCGGATCGTTGTTAAAAAAGATCCTGAGTTTGACGCCGAATAGTCTGATTTGGGTAAAGGGCAGACAAAGCGTCTGATGCATCTGCTTGGCAAGGCGGTTCACGATTGGCGGATGATCGAAAATAATGACCGGATACTGGTGGGTGTATCCGGCGGAAAAGACAGCTTGGCCCTTTTTCACCTTCTTGTTGCTTTAAAAAAAAAAGCCCCTGTCGCATTTGAACTTGTTCCTGTTTATATAGATCCGGGATTTGATAATTCTTTTGTTAAAAAACTGGATTCTTATATCAATGAAAGATATAAGGAGTCTCATCAGGGTATGGTGGTGGAAAAAACCAATTACGGCAGAGTTGCCCATTCTGATGAAAACAAGAAAAATCCCTGCTTTTTATGCAGCAGGCTGCGGCGTAAACGCCTGTTTGAACTTGCCCGGGAGCATGGCTGTAAAAAACTTGCCCTGGGCCACAATAAAGATGATTTGATTGAGACATTGTTCATTAATATTTTTTACGCCGGCAAAATAGGAACAATGAAGCCTAATCAGTCATTTTTTAGTGGACGCTTTGATATTATCAGGCCTTTGTCCTATGTTGAGAAACATGAGATAAACAGTTTTGCAAAAGTTTGTGATCTGCCGGAATTTGTTAATACATGCCCAAGTGCCGGGTACACTAAAAGGCAGGATGTTGCAGATATGCTTGAAAGGATGTACCAGCAGAATAAACATATAAAAGGAAATATATTCAGGGCAATGGGTAACATCGCCGCTGATTATCTTTTGGAAATGTCATGATGAAAGATATACAAAATCAGCCGGATTTTCGGAATATTCCCATTGATAAAGTCGGCATTAAGGGGCTTAAATACCCGGTGATCGTCCGGGATAAAGCCAAGGGCTCCCAGTCCACAGTTGCTGAAATCAACATGTATGTGGATTTACCCCATCAGTGTAAAGGCGCCCATATGAGCCGCTTTGTGGAGTTGCTGCATACAGTCGTTAAGACGCCGGTGTCTCTTAATTCTCTGACCAGCATTCTGGAAGATATGAAGGCCTCGCTTGGGGCAAAGTCTGCACACATTGAAATATTTTTTCCCTATTTTATCGAAAAAACATCTCCTTGTACCCAATCCAAGGGGTTGATGGACTATAATTGCACAATCATTGGCTCTTCCAATGGCCGGAAAAAAGCAGACATCGTGTTAAAAGTGGCGGTGCCTGTCACCTCGGTATGCCCCTGCTCCAAGGAAATTTCAGACTATGGCGCCCACAATCAGCGGGGAGAGGTGCTTGTTGCTGCGCGATTTCATAAATTTATCTGGATTGAAGAGATTGTCAATCTGGTTGAACAGGCTGCATCCTGCGATATTTATTCCGTGCTGAAACGTGCAGATGAAAAATATGTCACGGAAAAAGCGTACAATAATCCAAAATTTGTCGAAGACATAGTAAGGGATGTAGCCAAGGCACTTATCGAAGATTCCAACATCACCTGGTTTTCCGTGAGCGCCGAGAATTTTGAATCCATTCACAATCACAGCGCCTATGCCTATATAGAGCA
>JAQYWJ010000106.1 GCA_030145005.1 Desulfobacter sp.
ATTGTCCTGGGGGGCCTCGGGGCTTAAAAAGGTGAACTGGACGTCATTTCATATCGGAGAGTATGAAGCGTTCAAAAAAGCCTCAATAGATCCTTATACAGCCATGCGTAACGCATATATCCAGAATCGCAACGCCCTTGTCAAAGATTTGGCCGGCGCGCAAAAACTAAAAATCAGTAAAAAATAAAGACAAGACGCCGTCGTGCTACATCAAAATTGTTCTTCAATGAGGTTGGCCCGCCTGTTGGGCAAAAAATACCTCATCTTATGGGTGCGGATGTGTTCAAGTAACGATATGTCCAGCACATGGGTGTACATCTTATTTTCGTATGCGATGTTTTCACCTGCCAAAAATCCGTCAGGACCGACCATCATGGAAATTCCGGGGAAATTAAGTCCTGCATCATTTTCACCGACCTGATTAACGGCTGCCACAAACACTGCATTGTCAAATGCCCGGGCCGTTAAATGGCGCTTCCAGGATGCGCTTTTTTCCCCAGGCGTTCCCCTTGGAGAAGCATGAGGAATAAAAATAATATCAGCCTTTTTTAATGCCATGGCCGTGGATAATTCCGGGAAATGGGCGTCGTAACAAAGCTGGATTCCGAAATGTACCCCTTTGAATTTAAAGACCCCTACATCATCTCCACAGCTGAAATAGGGTGCCTCAAATGGAGATAAATGAATTTTCCTGTACAGAGCTACCGGCTGATCCGGACGAAACACCAGATGGGTGGCATAGATTTTCCCCGAATCCGCCTTTTCGACAAGTCCGGTTAGTATGGCGATATTGTGTTTTTGTGCAAGCCGATTCAGTTCATCCATCCATCCGGAATCAAGGGCAACGGCATTACTTAAATCTGACGGGGCATAACCTGTAAGGTTCATTTCAGGGAACACAACAAAATCACAGTTGTGCCGTGCTGCAGCAGAAACACTTTTAACCGTCAGGGCAAGATTATGCGAAAACCGGTTTACAGGACAGTTTTGGATGACCAGGGTCACACGGATGTTTTGCATGATGACACCTGCGATAGATTTAATGGGTCAGACTTTAAAATTAGCTGCTATTTTAAATACATGGGTGGCCGGCAGGTTGAGGATTTCGGTCACACCGGTTTTCTGTGAAATAATTTCAAGGCTTTCTTCAATTTCTTGAATTGAAGGCGCAATAAACGTAAACCAGATATTGTACTGATGATCCCTTTGATAATTATGGGTAACGCCACTGAACGAATTAACGGTCGAGGCGAACAGCTCAATTTTGTCAGCGTCCACCCGGGCCGCGCACAGGGTGGAATAAAACCCTAAGCGGTCAGGGCTGAAATTTCCGCCGATCCTGCGGATAATGACCTCTTGTTTCATCTGCTCAATTTCATTTATGAGCTGGTCTTCACTTAGCCCCAACTCTTCGGCCAGAATTTTGTAGGGCCTTGGATGAATGGGGAAATCAGCCTGGATCCGATTAAGGATGTTTTTGCTTGTCTGGTCTTCTATCATCTGGGTGGAAAGTTTCCAAAATTTTTTGAAAATAAAAACAAAGGCCCTGTTTAATATTTAAACAGGGCCTTTATCAATATTAAGTTAAAAACTTAAAATATTTTTTCACTATACACAACCGGTCGGTTTCGGAAGGCCGGCCATTTTACAAGCACCTTTACCAGGTCCGGAGGGGAACAGTTCATAGATGTGTTTCAGTTTGAACTTGGTGAGTTTGGAAAGAACACGAACCATGGGGGCAATACCGTTTTTCTCATAGTAGTCCTGAAGAACTTTAACAAGCATCCAGTGTTCTTCAGTCATCGCGTCGATGCCTTCCTGGGTTTGTACATATGCTACCCACTCTTCATTGTACTGACCGTAATCAAGAAGAAATCCGTCTTCATCTATTTCGAATGTTTTACCGTTAAACTCAAGTGTTGCCATTTGATCAATCCTCCTAAAAAAGTTTGTTGTAACTGCTCTTTTAACCTATCTTAAGACAAACCGTCTTCACTATCAAAGTCACCTTTACAATTGGAGACATACCTTATCTCAGCATTGTATCCTTGTCAATAAAGAATAGCAGGCGTTCGGTAAAAAAAACGAAGCGTCCGAATCCTGCGTGGTTAATACTCTTTTGGGGTCTAATTAATCTGTTCAAGCGTAAAAATAGCCCCTTCCTTGCACACAAGTTTTTTTTGTAGATCGCTCCGTGAACGCTTTAATAATTCTCATTTTTTAAGAATCATGATATAAAACGTTTCGCTGAATATTATTAACCGTAGGTTGAAAGATCTGTGTAGGTTGCACAGACTTTTTAAAAAAAATCACAACCTCATATTTATGATTGAATACCTGAAAAACAAAATTATTTTTGCATGACAAAAATTATAACCATATGCGGCCCCACAGGCATCGGAAAAACAGGCTTTGCCATTGCCCTGGCACGGGAATTGAGTGGCGAGATCATTGGTGCAGATTCCATGCAGATCTATAAATATATGGATATTGGGACTGCCAAACCCGATGAAAGGGAAAGACAGCTCGCCATACACCACCTGGTTGACTTCCTTGATCCGGCGGATAATTTTGATGCAAAACGTTTTACCGCCCTGGCAGACCAAGCCATTTCCGACATTGCAAAACGTGGCAGGGTGCCTGTGGTGGCCGGCGGAACAGGTTTTTATATCAGGGCTTTACTCCATGGCCTGTTCAGAGGGAAACCTGCCTGCCCGACAACCCTTGATAAACTGAATCAGACCCTTGAAGAAAATGGCGGTCCGGCACTTCATGAACAATTGAAAAAATGTGATCCAAGGGCTGCGGAAAAGATCCATCCCAATGACGGATTCAGAATTGTAAGGGCCCTTGAGGTGTTTTTAACCACAGGGGTTCCCATTTCCCAATGCCGGCAGATCCACGATTTCAAATCAGACCGATACCAAAGCCTTACCTTTGGTCTTCACATGGATAGAAAATTATTATATGACCGGATCAACCGGCGTGTGGATATTATGATGGCCCAGGGTCTGCTTGATGAGGTGAAAAATCTTGTGAGCCAGGGTTATTCCCTGGAATTGAAATCCATGCAGTCCATCGGCTACCGGCATATGGGGATGTATATAAAAGGAGAAGTCAGTCTTGAAGAGGCGGTGCGGTTGCTTAAACGCGATACCCGCAGGTATGCCAAGCGCCAGTTCACCTGGTTTAACAAGGAAAAGGATTTGATCTGGATTGATGCCGAAGAGATAGAAAAAGCCATTAAAACGGCAAAAGATTTTTTGAGATAACATCCTGATATTGATAATATTTCTCTTTTTTAAAGAGAAGATTGTAAACAACAATACCCCAAATGGTAGTTTCATGACTTACGCAAAACACATAAAATTTGTTATTTCTCTCTGTCTTTTAATTGCGCTTACTTTTTTTACCGGATGTTCCAAGCATGCCATTCCAGTTCCCTCTGCTCCTAGGTCGCCCCAGATATCGGTACACACTCCTGTACCCAAGCAGGCAACTGTCCCTGAACTTATCAATCAGGCCAGAATTTTAAGTGATCAAGGCGTTGTCCAGGATGCCCTGCTCATCTACAATCATGCCTTTGATCTCACCCAAAGACCCGGGGCCGGCCATGAGGTTGTTTTCAAAACTATTATTCTTGATGATGTTGAAAGGCTTTTATCAAAAACAGATCCCGAAGAGATTCAAAAATTTTCACGCATAAAAAATCTTTCCATTCCCCAGTACCTTTTCGACTACTGGGCGGGTTACAAATTTGCCCAGCAAGAAGATTATACCAACGCTGCAAATGTTTTGAATGCGTTTCTTGAAAAATATCCCGATCATCCCAAGGCCGAGCAGATAAAGGAACTTTTGGCAGGTCTGGAAACCATATCCTTTAATAAAAAGAAGATAGGTGTCATCCTGCCCATGTCCGGGAAGTATAAACTTTACGGACAAAAGGCCATGAAAGGTATAGAGCTTGCCTTGGCCAGGCTATCTGAATCCGGTATTAAGGATTTAAGCATTGTGGTTAAGGACAGTATGTCAGATCCCGTACAGGCTGCCATGTGTGTGGACCAGCTTGGAAAGGATAATGTTTTTTCCATTCTGGGTCCCATTTTTGTATCAAGGCAAGCGGCTGACAAGGCCCAGGCCCTTGGCATTCCCATGATGGCCCTGACCACGAAAACACAATTCCCGCAATATGGGGATTATATATTTAGCAATTTTATAACCCCTGAAATGCAGCTTCAGGCTCTGGGTACCTATGTCTTTCATGAACTGGGACTGAGCAGAATGGCTGTCTTATATCCGGACAACAAATACGGAAATCGTTATATGCAGGCGTTTAGACGGATGGTTGATCAGTTTGAAGGCCAATTAACGGCTACCCAGGTATATGACGGCAGCCAAACTGATTTTGCAGATTCCATCAAAAGTTTGATCAACAACACAGGTTTAAGTTTCCAGGCACTGTTTATTCCGGATTCAGTGTCCAGGATCAATCTGATACTCCCTCAACTTGTCTACCATGACGCCCAGGGCTTTACCCTGTTAGGGACCAATCTGTGGCACAGGGACAGCCTTTTAAAAGAGACCAGAAGTTATAATAGAAACGCCATCCTCTGCGACGGATATTTTTCCGGCAGTGCCAATCCTGAAACCGCATGGTTTGATAAGGCCTTCCAGGATTTATACCAGGAAAGGCCCGGCTTTCTTGAGGCCATTGCCTATGATACGGCCCAAATTCTGTTTACGGCAGCCAATGCCGACGACGTTAATTCAGGGAGGCAACTTAAGGATATTCTACAGGGGCAATTTATCTTTGACGGGGCCACCGGACGCACACGTTTTGACGAGACCGGCACCCCCCACAAGGCGTTGTTTCTGATTACCGTAAAGGGTAATCAGTTTGTGGAAATCAACCGTTAAATAGCGTCTGAACGGAAACCTGTGTTTGGGGGAGAAGTTGCCCAGATGCAAGGCGCAAGCAAAGCTGAAACCGGAGCGTACTTTAGTACGTGAGGCCCGATCTTATAATTTGGCAGGTTTGTGCAGCAACGCCGCAGGTGGGTGACTTTTCGTTCAAACACTAAATAGTGAATTCTGGCCTGTGGATTCAAGAACCGACTGCCACAGCCTGCCTGACGGATCCATCTTTTTGCGCCGTCCGGCTGATGCATCCATGGGTACATGAACATAATTATTATTCCAGAAGCTGATAAGCAGATTGGTTTTTCCGGCCATGCCCGCATGTACGGCATCCCTTGCCAGGAGTCCGCAGAACACCGAATCATTGGCATTGGCCGGCAGACTGCGGATGATGTAGGATGGATCAATGTATTTTAAAGTGATGGGGATATCTTTGGAGTTAAAATAGGCGCTGATTTCTGCCTTTAAAAACAGACCAATATCCTTGAGCTTCACGTTGCCCGATGCATCATGCTCAATATCCTTGTCTTCAAAAAAATTCTGACCGGCCCCTTCGGCGACAATGATCACCGCATGCTTTCTTAGGGCCAGACGCCGCTCCACAGCGGCCAAAAGTCCGTTTTCCCCATGTAACAGGATCTCCTCTTCGGGAATGAGCACAAGATTGGCATCAGGTTGGGCAAGGGCGGCTGTGGCTGCCAGAAATCCAGAATGCCTGCCCATGAGCTTGATCAGGCCGATACCATTGGGATAGGCCTCGGCTTCGTTATGGGCACCCTTGATTGCCAGGGTGGCCACGTCTACGGCTGAATCAAAGCCAAAGGACCGCGAAACCAGGAAGATATCATTATCAATGGTTTTTGGAATGCCAACCACGGAAATCTTCAATCCGCGGTTTAAAATTTCATCTCCAATGGCCTTGGAGGCCATTAATGTCCCGTCCCCTCCCACCATGAAAAGCAGCCCCACCCTATTACGTTCCAGGCAGTCCACAATTTCCCCGATATTTTGGTCACCCCGGGAAGAGCCCAGTATGGACCCACCGGTATTCTGAATGCCTGATACCTGTTGAGGGGTAAGCTCAATCAGGTCATGGCCGTATTTAGGGATAAAGCCCTGGAGGCCGTAGCGAATACCATAAATACTTTTACTTTTGACACCATACACATGGTGCAATTCAAGCACTATGGAGCGGATAATGTCGTTCAGTCCGGGGCACAATCCCCCGCAGGTGACCACCGCGCACTTGAGTTTGCTGGGGTCAAAGTAAATTTTTTCCCGGGGGCCGGCCTGTTCAAAACTGAGTATACCGTCTTTGTTTTCTCCGGCAATACGGTCAACCCTGACATCAATGCTGATTCTGTATTCATCTTTCACGAACCGGGTTTTACCGTTACAGGCCACCCCCTGGGAAACCAGGGGGGACGGAATCCGGGCTGGGCCTAAAACGGGAATGGTGGTGTTGATGTTCATACGTTTCATTGATTACCTCCATTAAATTTAAAGGTTCCCTTTCCCAGGATATCGTGGAGATGCAATAATCCTTTAAGACAGCCTTTCTCCCCAAGGATAGGCAAAACCGTAATTTCATATTTTTCCATTAAATTAAGGGCATCATACAGATAGGAATCGGGGGATAGATGTCTTGGGGAGCGGGTCATCACCTCATCCACAAAAAGGGTGTCGGCCGTACCGCCCCCGTTTGCAATCCAATGCCGTACATCTCCGTCAGTAAGTATTCCCATAAGTTTATCAGCTGAATCAAGAATAAAAACAGCGCCCAGACGGTGAGCATCCATGCAGGCAAGGGCCTGGGCCATGGTGGCACCTGTTTGCACAAAAGGCACGCCTGATTTTTCAAGCATCAGCTCGCTGATCTTGCCTGACAGGCGTTGTCCCAGTGCACCTCCGGGATGGGAGCGCATGAAATCCGCCTTTTTAAAATTTTTCTTTTTTATCAGGGCCACGGCCAGGGCATCGCCCATGGCCAGTTGGGCTGTGGTTGAACAGGTCGGCGCCATATTCAAGGGACAGGCCTCTTTTTTTACACCGGTGTCTATGATCATATCGCAGAACCCCGCCATGGTGGATTCAGGCTTTCCCGTAAAACCCGCAATCCTGCATCCCACCTTTCGGATTACCGGCAAAAGCTGGTTGAGTTCTCCGGTTTCACCGGAATTTGAAATGGCAATGAATATGTCATCTCGGCTGACCATGCCAAGGTCCCCGTGAACCGCCTCAACCGGATGAAGGAACATGGCATTGGTTCCTGTACTGCTTAAGGTGGCTGCAATTTTTCTTCCGATTAAACCCGATTTTCCGATTCCCGAAAGAATGACCCGTCCTTTTGCATTGCAGATTTCATTGACAAGGGTCTGAAAATCCATATTAAGTTTTTCAATAAGGTCCAGAAGAGATTGGGCTTCCATTTTTAGAACTTGAGCAGCATCGTCTATGATCATTGGTTTTCTTTGACTGGATATGGTTAAGGTTATGGAATCTTACGTTTTCATGTTATATGTATATAATACATTAGAAAAGATCTGCCCACAAGAGACAGAATCCCAATATAC
>JAQYWJ010000107.1:0-5554 GCA_030145005.1 Desulfobacter sp.
CCATGATAAACAATATTGTCTTTCCGGATATGCTGTAAAAGCGCTTTACGGATATAACTTACATAGCGTTCCCTGCCGTGGGTGAATCTTTCAAGAGCGGACGGAGCATCATGAAGCGCCCTGACCAGCCTGATCTCCGGGATATTGAATTCTTCGGATGCTTCCAGCAGAATATCACGGGAAATACATTCATACCCCAGTTCGGAGGCTACCTTTTCAGCAACTTCCTTTCCGCGACTGTAAGAACCTCTTGAGATGGTGATAACGGACATTGTAACCTCCTTACTTGTAATGTTATTTTTACATGAAAGCCGAAATAACTTCTTGAATTAATTTTATTTTTCGTTGTAGGTTGAGTCTGGGTGTTGATCGCCCAAGTCAGCCTATGGCTGTTATATTGATGAACACAGGATGTTTTTCAATATCAGCCAGGCAATCCCGTGTAAAGAGAAAGCTTGAATGGCGCATGCCTTTATCCTCGACAAGCGTGCTCTTCATGGTAGGATTGAACACTTTTCCGAGTCCCTAACATTTCAAATTTATTAAGAAAGCCCGTGCTGAAAAATCATAGCGCTTTCATTGCAGCTATTTGCCAATTCCAGCACCCGTTTATGGTGCGTAAAAAGAAGTACTTGAATGTTTGTTGATAATTGAGCCAGTACTTCCAGGCAGACACGGGTTCGATCATCATCAAACCCGATAAGGATATCATCTACAACAAAAGGCATGGGTTCCTCCTTTTTTATATGCTGCTCAAGCGTAGCCAGGCGCAATGCAAGATATAGTTGATCCCGGGATCCGTCACTCATGCCGGCTATGGCTACCTCGTGATCGTCCGGTCGAACACCAAGCAGTATCGGCTTTCCGGAAGAATCCAGTTCGTCTCTCAGACCTGCGTAGGAACCCAATGTGAGCTTTGAGAATAATTCACCTGCTCTACCTAAAACAGGGGCCTGGTTTTCTTTTCTGTAATCTTCTATTTGCTGTTCAAGGATGAGCGCGCCTATCTGGAAACGAAGATAATGTTCAGCATGTTGGGCTATGTCGGCCAGGTGTGCTTCTGCTTGTGCCGACGCGTTGGCTGCCAACGCACCCCCATCTTTTTCTTCGATTTCATTTTGAATTGTCCGCCGCTGATCGCGTAAATTGTCCCTTTGGCATTGAAGTTCTTTCAGTTCAATGGATATTTTTTCAATCTCTGCTTCTATGGTGTCAATTTCACAATTGTTTAACTCTTCCTTCAACGCGCCAATGCTTAAACCGTCACCATTGCGATTAAGTTCCTGTTCAAGGGTTTCAATACTTTTCAGCAACTCCCTTTTATTGTTTGATTTTTCAGCGGCCTTAATGAGTGCCTCATCGGTTTCAACCCTGGCTTGCTTTTTTAATTCGATAATTTTTTTCTGTGACTGGCGGATTGTAATATTGACCCCTTGGATATCCTGCTTTTTTTCATCAAGTTGTTCTTTGAGTTTGATTGAACTTGCCCGGGCTTCGCGGGCAGCACTCAGATCTCGATGTAAAAGAGCCGCAATTGTCAATGCCTCCTGGTCATCTGTTTTTAATTCAATACGCTTGGCAAATTCGAAAACTTTGCTGTGAAAGTCTTTTTTGACTTTGTCCATGCCGTAAATTCTCTTACGCAGCTCTTCCGATTGATCGAGTTTTTGGAAGAACAACACCAGGTTATCAAATATTTCTGTGGCTGTTTCCGGGTGCACATCGGGGTTCAGGCTTAAGCCCTTTATTGCGTTTCCCCACTCATCGGACCAGGCTGTCAAATCATTTTTAACCGTTTTGAGTTCATCCTGGGTTCGCTTTAGACGGATTTGAGAATCCTTCAGGGACCGCTCTATTTCACGACGTTTGTCACGGGCTCTTTGTTCTTGCTCCATTCGCTGTTCACACAATGAAATCAGCGATTCAAGGCGCTTTCCTTTTGTTTTTTGCCAAGAATCAAATTGGGATATCTGATTTGAAATTGATTTTCTTAGTTGATCGCACGCTTCAGATAATTTTTCTTTATTGGTTGAAACAGCTTCAGCTGTTTGTATTTTTTCGATCAGCCTTTCAGCTTTGAACAGCCACTGTTTCATTTCCCGGGGGGTGCCGGCAATAATATTCAAAGGCTTCCAAATGTCCGTCCATCTGATATTAAAATCAGTTTGATCCTTTTTTGTTTTTTCGAGAATAGCCGATAGATCAGCGAGTCGAGACGCCATGCTATCAATTTTGGATTCCAGTTCTGCCCGTTTAACCACCTGGTCAGCATCCAACCTCAAGCGGTCTGATATATTGTCTGCCTGCTTGACTTTTTTTTCATAAATAGTTGGTAAATCAGATGCTTGTGTATACGCTAAAAGACGATCGTTGATATCCGGACTATCGTTATCCAGTTGCTGGATATATTTTTGTTTTATCAGTTCCCATCCTCGGTCACGGTCTTTACGGAATGCCTCTAAATCAGTAATTTGGGGCACGTCTTCTTTTAATAATAAAGCGTTTAACTCCTGTTCAGCCTGTTTTTTTTCATCTTCAATTTCTTGTTTTTTCCGGGATGCGGTTTTGTATTTTTCTATAAGTTCATCGTTTTCTTTTTCAAACCTGTCTATGGTTTCAGGAACCGGAAGAACCATAGATAACAATGCGTCTGCAGTGCCATGGTAGTTCCCCAGTCTTGCAAATTCATTTTCCCAGGCTGCGGTTTCTTGTGCGACCTGGATTTTAATGTCATCCAGGCGTTGTTCAATGTCCCCTGCTTTGCGTGTTGAAGCAATTGACGCTTTTAACTGCGGTAAATCAATTTTACTTTGTGATGTATCTTCTAATTTACTTTTAAGTGATTTTTGTTCGTCCTGAAGATCTTTTAATTCGGCTTTGAATCCTGCTTCTTTTTGTGTCAATAAACTGTGTTTCCGGACCAATCCCGAGATCCATTTTTTATTGTTGAGAAGAGGCCTGAGTTGATCAGCGTCATCTAAACCCATGTCAGGCCGGATACTCTTTAACAGTGTTTGGGCGTCATTGCGCAATAAACGTCTCTTCCCGTCCTGTCGGGGGCAATCCGCGATTGTTTTTTCAACCGCACCAAGATCTTTGTACAGCCTTAGGATGGCATCTTCATTTCTAAGCAGATCATCTCGGACACTTAGAGAGCCGGATTCTTTATTTAAGGCGTCAAGTTTGGCTTCGTGGTGTTCTTTTAAATCTAATGCCTTTTGAAGCGTTTCTCTGGCTGTTTTCTGTTGATCTGCAAAATCTTGCGGCAGCAGCAACACAGCGCCTAATGCTTCAATTTTTGCCAGATAATTTCGACGTTGAGCCAGGGCGCCTTTGACACGGTTGATCCTTTCCAGACGGTTTTTTTGTTTATTCTTTTCATTGATCTTTTGTTCAACCCCACTGATATCGGCATTTGTTTTTAATAAATCTTTTTGCAGCGCTTTCCAGTTAGAAACGGGCAGGGTGGCATCACGCATTCTTTTCTGGGCATCTTTATAATCTGAGATGGCCTTGTTTAATACGGCCTTGGAACCCCGGGGTTTGAAGATATCCACCGCACTATTTTGCATGTCTGCTAGGATTTTTCTAAAATTCGCTGTTCCGACCGCTGCACTGAATAACGCTTGGCCAAGATCCCCTGATTGTTCTAATAGTTCCTGGCCGCCGGCAATTAATCGGCCATGGTCAATACCCCAGAGTTTAGTAAAAAGGATTTCATCAATACCCGCAGGAAAAAACCGTGTGAACCGGCTTTCATCAAAGGGCGTATTGCTTCCATATTTAAGCAGGGTGTCTTTATTCCCTTTTCTTCTGATAAATTCAATTTTTTCTCCCTCTAAAAGCTGTAATTCTCCGCCTATCCGAAGCTTTGGATTCGAATGAAGAAAATTGTCTTTTGTTCTGGCTTCAATGCCAAACAGCCAACCAATAAGCGCTCTTAATGATGTACTTTTCCCGGCTTCGTTATCACCGTAAATAATATGTAATCCCAGATCACCATCAGACAGGTCTAAAGATTTTTCTGTGAAGCGGCCGAAAGCCATGAGATCAAGGCGGTTAATTCTCATTTTCACCCCCGGTTGAAAGCATTCTGCCGATCAGCATTTTTTTAGCTTCTTTGGTTATTCGTTTGATGTTTTGCTCATTGTTCAGATCTAAAATGGTATCGGCCCCAAACGCTTGTGGGGGAACCTTTTGCCGAAGTTCAGCTATTTTATCTGCCAAACCATCTATTTGATCAACATCATCCGGTGTTGAGATAATCGACTTGAGTAATTTCCCCAGTGCATTGTCATCAGCCAGGGCCGTTTCTAAATCATATTTTCCCTGGGTTTTGTTTTCAACCCGCTCAATCCAAAGGTTGTCGCCTGCGATTTCAGCCCCAAGCGCTTTAATTTGCTGTTCAAATTTTTCCGGAAAAGCGGCAAGTTGATCAGACAGCTTTGTTGCACCGATCAATTTTATTCTCATTGCAAGCGGCCTGTCCTCTGCCGATGTTTGTTCTTGTTCAATGGTTTCCCTAACTTTTTCCAGGGCATCCCGGCGTTCTTCAATATCGGTCAGGTCAATTTCTATTTGCGTCCATCGCAGAACATCAAGGGGTATTTTTTCAATCTCTTTTACGGTTTCGTCCTCAACCGTGACAATAACACAGCCTTTGGGGCCGCTTTCCCGAATATGACGGCCTTGTATGCACCCGGGAAACACAACAAAGGGGTTTTCAAAAACGATTTCCTGTTTGTGGATATGGCCTAATGCCCAGTATTGATACCCCTTTGAAATAAGATCATCCACGGAACACGGCGCATAGTTTGCATGTCCTTCCCGGCCATCAAGGCTGGTATGAAGAAGCCCTATATTGAACACTCCTTTTTCTGCTTGACAAAATCTCGCTGCCAGGTTCTCGTCAACATGTCGGGTTTTGAAACTGCGGCCATGAATGGCAGCGGATAATTCTTCCAATTTTACCGTTTCCACTTTTCCGGCAGAAAAAATTTTCATGTTTGAGGGCGTATCCAAGGCTTTGGTCATCCGATTTGCGGCATCATGGTTTCCTGCGACACAAAATACTTGTATATCATGCTGATTTAACCGTCCCATTTGCCGGCTTAGGAAAATTCCTGTGCTGTAGTCCTTCCAATCTCCGTCATAGAGGTCTCCGGCTAAAAGTACGAAAGCCACTTTTTCTTCTATCGCCAGATCCACCAGATTTTTAAAGGCTCTTCTGCAAGCGTCTCTAATGGCATCAACAGGCGCGGATTCATATCTTGATAGCCCGCGCAATGGACTGTCTAAATGAATATCGGCTGCGTGAATGAATTTAAACATTTTAGCCCTTTTATTAACGAAAGTTGTAAAATCTTTGTAGGTTACACAGATTTTTTTATAAAAAGTCAACAATATTAATTCATATTAAGGGCAAGTGCCATAGCACCGCATCTATCAACTTCTTTAGCAACATCTCCTGTTAATATCCTTATCCGTACTTCGGCACAAAGACTATGTGATACTGGCAATGCCATATTGTTTGTGATAATTTTTTGATTCAGCT
>JAQYWJ010000107.1:5654-7444 GCA_030145005.1 Desulfobacter sp.
GCTCTTTATAGAGTTGAAACAAAATACTTAAAACAATCTGTCAGAAGAAATATAAGCCGTTTCCCTGATGATTTTATGTTTGAATTATCAAAAGAGGAGTTTGCAAATTTGAGGTCACAAATTGCAACCTCCGATTCTGATAAGAAAAATTTAAGATATACGCCTATGGCCTTCACCGAACAAGGTGTTGCCATGCTTTCCAGTATATTGCGAAGTGACCGGGCCATTCAAGTAAACATCAAGATTATGCGGACCTTTACCAAAATGCGCAACATGATCGCCGAAAATGAAGCATTACGCAAAGCCTTGGAGGAATTGAAGCAGCAGACAGATGAGCGGTGCTGATGATAAAAAGCCGAAGCGAAAAATTAGAATTTTAAGTTCAATCCTCACCAGGGAAGCGGGGATCATGTACTATGGGGAGTAAAATTTAAAGGATGGGAAAGGGCTTTTGGCAAAACACCAAAAGCCCTTGAATTACAGACTAACCGAATATTTTTTCCAGATCTGGGATGATCTGTTTTTTACGGCTCATGATGCCGGGCAGCCAGCATTTGCCGTCAACGGGTTTTTGACCAAAGGCTTTTTCAACAACAGATTCGTCATCAGAAGCCACGAGAAGCTCGGTGCCTTCTTTCATGATGTCGGTGAGCATCAAAAGTACAGTGTGATGGCCTTTTTCCGCTTTCAGATCACGGATGTCTTTTTCAAGATCAGCCTTGATGCCGTCAACGATGGACAGGTCAACCAGTTCAAGCTGGCCGCAGCCAATGCCGGAACCACTCATGTTAAAGTCTTTGTAGTCGCGCAGAACCAGTTCACGAACCGGAGTGCCTTCAACAGCAGATTTTACCTTGAACATTTCAATGCCCAGGGCATCAAGATCGGATTCGCCGCAGATTTCAGACAGCTTTGCACATACTTCTTTATCTTTGTCTGTACAGGTAGCGGACTTGAAAATTACGGTGTCGGACAGGATGGCGCACAGCATGGCACCGGCAATGCCCTTGGGGATCTCAACATTGAAGTAATCGTACATGCAAGTAATTACGGTACAGGTGCAGCCCACAGGCCAGATCCAGCATTCCAGGGGCTGTCCGGTGGTTACATCACCCAGTTTGTGATGATCTACAATACCCAGAATATTGGCATCGCCAAGGTCGTCAGGGCTTTGGGTCAGGTCGGAATGATCCACCAGGTAAACATCTTTGCCTGCATAGCTGGTGATAACTTCAGGGGCAGCCAGACTGAATTTGTCCAGGACAAATTTGGATTCGGGGTTCAGGTCGCCCTGAATAGCCGGGGCGATGTCTTCACCAAGGCTTTTTTTCAGATCGGCCAGCGCGATGGCTGCGACTACAGAGTCGGTATCCGGATTTTTGTGACCAAATACGAGAGTTGACATAAAACCTCCTAAAAATTTAGTGTTGTCATCAGGTTATAACCTTCTAGGGATGACCCCCACAACCGGCAGCCATCCATTTAAGTTTTTAACTTTAATACCACCTGGTCTTATAGAATTAATCGCACTTAACCTCAAGCAAAATCTGAAAAAAGATCTGCCGAGCCTGGAATTGAAGGGTATGTGTAAAGACGGGGCTAATCGGAATGGGTGTCCCGCAGTTCCCTGCGCAGCACTTTGCCGATGTTGGAAACCGGAAGGTCATCTTTGAATTCAATGAGCCTGGGACGTTTGTATCCTGCCATGTTTTCCTTGCAGAATGCCATGATTTCTTCCTGGGTGGCAGTCTGGCCTTGCTTGAGTTTGATAACCGCTTTTACGGTTTCAT
>JAQYWJ010000004.1 GCA_030145005.1 Desulfobacter sp.
TCACCGCCCCATATAACAGCCGGTAAAAAAAGAATGATTGCGATCAATAGTATTTTCTTCACGATAGATCTCCTATGAATTTGTTAGACGAAGTTTAGATTTAATATAATACGTTGGGAATTTTTCGTCGAGGATAGAAAATAAGAAATCCCACACCACAAATTCAAAAAGGACCCGAGCATGTTTAGGTAAAGAATGAATTCGTTTGTTGTAATGTTGTTAAAATTCATCCATCATGCTATATTTATTATTGATTAAAGCAAACATGGGAACAATATGCGAATCGCTGTCATTTCAGACATTCATGGTAATATAGAAGCATTTAAAACAGTACTGAAAGATATGGAACTTCAGGCGGTCAATAAAATTATTTCCCTGGGGGATAATATCGGATACGGCGCTGATTCCGAGGCGGTTATCCAGCAGATAATCGCAAGCAGGATACCATCGATTCTTGGCAATCATGAACTGGCCTGTGTAAATAAAAAAGTGTATAAGTGGTATATTGGGGATACAAAAAAATCGCTGGATGCCACCCTGTCCAAATTGTCACCATCATCTATTGACTATTTAAAGGGATTACCCGTCAATCTTTCTCAAGATCAGGCTTTTTTTGTCCATGGGTTCTGGCCGGATTCTGTCCGGCATTATCTTCACCAAATCCCCAACTCTGAATTGCTCCATGCGTTTGGGCAGATAAAAGAATCCATCTGTTTTTTAGGGCATACCCACAGATTAAGCCTTATTTTCCCTGAAGATGGCGACATTCAGGTTCAACCATTGAATCCGGGGTTGACTCAGCTTAAAAAAAATAAAAAATATATGGTGAATGTCGGTAGTGTTGGCCAGCCCCGTGACGGCGACCCCAGAGCCAAATATGTGATCTGGGATACGGAAAAATATTGTCTGGACATCCGGTATATAGACTATGACAATCAAACAGCCGCCCGAAAAATACTGGCCGCAGGCCTGCCGTTTAAATATGCCCAGGCAGTAGATCCGGACATAAAAAAATAAGCCTCTCTCTTATTTTACAGAACAGACCCCTTTGACAAAATTATAATCAAAAAGATCGCTGCAGTTTACAAATCCCATTTGAGCATCCACGGTCCAGACAGATTTTTTTGAACGTGTATCACTGCTCCAGAGCCACTTTTGATCGGGTGAGAATACAGGCTCCATGCAAAAATCGTCATCATGCATTGGGTTTACCAGTGACAGTATCTCGTTGATGGTGGGCATTCGCCAATTTTGATATCCGCCGAATCCGGATTCGGACAGCATCTGGATATAACGTTGAGCCTGATCCCACATCATGGGATAGCGGGAACCGGATTGCTGCCAGACCAGATTGGTGGCATGGTCTATAACCGTGGTATCATTTATTTTTTGAAACGCATTTTGAACAAAGACCAATGGCTGGTGCAGATCATCCAGGTTGAAAACCGTCCTGGCGTCTTTTGCAAGTATTCTGGACGATTCGGATCTGATGGGAAGAGTGGGTTTGATCCGGGGAGCCGTCTTTTTTTCCTGAAAAATATCATCCAGCGCAAAACATTCACTCTGCCTTGCATCCTTATATAGTGAGAAAAACGCCTTTAATTCCTCCGACATTGCGTCCGCTGTCTGAAACCGGTCATCTGGATGAGGGGCAATCGCCTTGAGAATGAACCGGTCACAGTTGCGATCCAATTGCGCATTTAATTCACTGGGCAAGGCTGGATTTTTATCGGGCAGATGACCTGTTACCATCCGGTAAAGGATCACCCCGGCAGAATACAGATCGGCTCTTTGATCCACGGTTTCAGGAGAATCAATCTGTTCAGGAGCACTATAAAACGGAGTGCCGATGGTAAGTTTTTCTGCACTAAGAAATTGTTTCTCACCCCTTCGTTTGGAAAGACCAAAATCAACAATCTTCGCCGTTCCTGTATCTGCAATCATGATATTAAAGGGTTTTATATCCCGGTGAATGATATCCGCCTCGTGCAGACGGCAAAGCCCTTCAATAATCTGGGTCAGGTAATGGCAGGCTTTGTCAACGGACACCTTTCTGGAGGGCCTGTCTGCCCAATAGGATTCTCCAATAAGTTGTCCTAGATTCCGGCAGTAATATTCCATCAGGTAAAACAATTCATTTGCTGTCTCTTCAAGACTCCAGATGCTCACCACATTGGGATGCCGGATATTTGCAATCACCGCGGCCTCATGAATAAACTGCTCTCTGAGCCATGTTAAACCGGTCTTTTCAATCAACGCCCGGCTGGGGGTGAACAATTTTAAAGCTGCCGTTTTTTCAAGCACCGGGATGGTGACGCGATAAATCCGGCCCATGGAGCCACTGCCGAGAAATGCGTTGATCTGATATTTACCGATATATTTGCTGTTCTTACTGGTCATATTTTTTTTCTTAAAAGTATATTATCTTCATTGCAGATTACCTGACCCCATGATCTTCTCAAAAACCCGACCGGGAACCCAAAGTTTGGTCCAGACCATTTCAAACCGGCTCAAACCCTTTCCTCAATTATGGGCATCGCAATCTCTGTGGCCTTTTCTGTGAAACCTTTACACGCTTCGATCAGGTTGTCTTCTCGGAATTGCTTTTGCCCCTGGGCCGTTTTCAGATCACAACCGAGTAACGGCCTGCAATTGATTGTGCTGAATTCATTTTCGAACCTTCCTATCAATTAATTGCAACGCTACCCGGTGTTTTACCTTTATTCCGGCATGTTAGGAATTTTGGTAAACTCACCTTTATAATTTCGTAACGTGTATTCTTTCTTGTTTTTATCAACTATATAATAGTCCGGCATTAATGGAATTTTGCCTATATTAGTCGCCAAAACGTACATAGGTTGTGCCAGACCGGTAGTATGACCGCGTAATGCATCACGAATCAACTCTGCCCCTTTTTCCACCGGAGTACGGAAATGGTCCATACCCGGAGCCGGTTCACAATAAAAAACATAGTAGGGGCGGATACGAATGCGTAGTAATTTCTGATGCAATTCTCTGAATGTATCCACATCATCATTGATGCCCTTCAACAATACAGCCTGATTTCCTACATTGATGCCGCAACTCATTAGTTCGTATACAGCTTTTGCCGTTTCTTCGGTAATTTCTTTCGGGTGGTTACACTGTGTGTTTATCCAAACTGGAATCCGGTGGTATCCTCCGATCGCTTTTTTCAATCCGTCTGTAATACGATGGGGAAGGACTATTGGCAGACGGGAACCAATTCGGATCATTTCGATGTGTGGCATTTCTCGCAGTTTGGCAATCAGGTATCCAAGTTTTTCATCTGACAAAAGCAATGGATCACCACCAGTTATTAACACGTCTCGAATTTCAGAATGCTCCGCGATCCAGGCCAGGCCTTCCTCAACATCAAAATTAAGCTGCAAATTCTGGTCGACAACTAATTCCTTACGGAAACAGTGCCGACAGTAAATGCCACAAACCTGGACAACGGTAAAAGCGACACGATCATGATACTGACGAGCAATACTGTCAGGGCGGATTTCTTCGGTTGCTCTATTTTCTTTCCAGACCAGATAGTTTTTCATCCCGTATTCGTTAACTTGCTCTTTTAAGGAAGGGATCACTTGCTTTCTAATCGGACAATCAGGGTCATCCTTATCCATTAACGAGGCAAAATAGGGAGATGTCCCCCATTTAGTTTTCAAAGTATTAATTGCTTCTTTTTCATCATCAGAAACATTGATATACTTTGCAAGTTTTTCAATTGTATTTACTTGATTCTTTACCTGTTCTGTCCATTCTTCAATCATTTTTTTCCTTTTATTAATGTTGACAAGCCTGTAAAAAATCGAATATAGCAAATCTATTATTAATAATTTCAGCATTTTATAACCAAAAAATGGCTACCGATTTAAGCCGGGACGCCCTTTAAAACAAGGCTTCTCCGGAACCCCCGGTTCATGAGGATAGGTACTGCAAAACTCTCAGACAATAGGGGACAGACCACGTTTTTATCAATTTTTTGTCCTCGGTCTGCCGGCTTTACCCGGAAAAGCACGTCTGCCCAACATTATGCTGATTTCATCCTGAAATCGTTTGGTCCTCAATGCAAAATTTCCATTCGTG
Source organism: Desulfobacter sp. (assembly GCA_030145005.1). Lineage (GTDB taxonomy): Bacteria > Desulfobacterota > Desulfobacteria > Desulfobacterales > Desulfobacteraceae > Desulfobacter. The sequence goes on from JAQYWJ010000004.1 coordinate 4,114, forward strand.
GCTTTTCTGACTTGATTTATTTCATCAGGTTCCAATTCATACCGGAATAATTCCCTATAAATTGATTGCTTTTGGTCATTTGTCTCACCAAGACTCTGATAAAGGCTATGTGGTGTAATTAAATCAGACATTTCTCCCTGCCCATTATGACGATAACTCGACCATCTAAACTCACCCAGGTGCTCTACAATACCTGCACGGACCGGGTTCAGTTCTATGTACCGCTGACATGTCAACAAATATTTTTCCTCTTGAATCAGGCAAGATCGATATCGTCCTTCCCATAGGGTACCCGTCCTTCTATACGTTCGGTTGATATATTGAACATACCGTTGCCCCAAACGTTTTAACAAATCTCCGGCACTGCTGCTACTTTTAGGGGTCAGCAAAAGATGGACATGATTTGTCATCAAAACGTAAGCGTGGATTAGACAACCCGAGATTAACGCATACTCCTCAAGCCATTGAAGGTAGAATAAGTAGTCATCATCGGCAAAGAAACAAGCCTGCTTGTTATTCCCCCTTTGAATAATATGAAGAGGGATGTTGGGATCGGACGTCTTGGCATAATGCCAATTTACACTGGTTTGAAAGATGATACAATTAGAAAATCGTGGTCTGTCCCCAATTTTCCCCAATTTTCATCGGGATATAACTGATTTATATCTTTAAAAACCTTCTTATGGCCTCTATTGTCATAGCTGATACAAGAGCCCATTCAATACTATTCGAGAAATAGTATACCAGCAAATCAATTAATAAGTTGATAATGACCCAGGAAAAATCACAAACGCGTCTTAATGCGATAAGTTGATAGAAAACGCTTTTTCATAAATAGGGGACATAGGGGACAGACCACGTTTTTTATCAATTTTTTGTCTTCTTCATACCGGAATGAATTTCGCCCAATTTTCCGTGTCACCAATTTTCCGCCGACCAGGAAGTAAAAAAGGATCTCATGGGACGTTAGGCCCATGGTCAAAATAAAATCGCCCATCTGCTTGTCTTTTAAGCCGCCCTCGGCGTTACGCCAAAGGACATCAGGAACAATATGATTACATTGGCGTGCCTTGATCGCGACTTAAAATCCGGCGCATCTGTGGCAGATTTAATTCTGACCATGGGCCTTACCCCAAGCATTACTGGCCCAGAACCCACATACGACCCAGGCCACGGCCAGGGCCAAACCAAGAAAACAGAGGTAAGTTCCCTGGCTATTCCCCAAGTTTGGCCATTTCATTGCCCATGTCTTCCATGGCCTTTTGAACCGCCGGGTCCATCATATATGACACGGTTTTCATCATGGCTGCCGACATCCTTGCAGCCAGTTCTTCCAGTCTTTTAGCTTCTTTTTCCAGTTCCTTGGGGACCTTTCCGCTCTTGTATCCAGGATATTTTTCATTCAGACTTTGAATCCGGGGAATCAATTCCTGCATAGCGGCTGTATATGCTTCAATGGCTGTGGCCACATCCTGGGCACTGTTTGCCTTTTCAAGGCTGTCCACATATTTTTCCGTAACATCGGCATGCTGCTTGGTAACATCAGCTGCATCATCATCTGGGGTAGAGCCGCAGCCAAAAAGAAGTAACCCGGCCACTGCAAACACTGCCATAGTAGAAAATATCTGTTTCATCTCTTCCTCCTTGAAAAATGTGTTATAAATTTTTTTCAAAAACCCCGGCCATGCTCACTGCGCCGGGGTAAATACAGAAATCAGATAAACATGATATGCTGGCAACACTTTGGAAGTCAAACCTTTTCATGCTAATAACAAACTGTTGAAACAACCGGGTTGCATAGGTTAACGCAGGGCTTTCATGGCCCCCATATATCCACGCAGTTTTTTACCCACAATTTCCACAGGATGATTCCGGATGGCATCGTTGACCTGGATCAGGCGGATGTTGTCCACGCTGTTGTCTTCGCAAGACAGGCCTTTGCCGATCACATCGGCATCAAGGCCTGCCATGAAATCTTTGAGCAGAGGAATCGCTGTATGGGCAAACAGATAACAGCCGTATTCCGCAGTATCTGAAATCACCACGTTCATTTCATACAGTTTTTTCCTGGCAATGAGGTTGGAGATCAGGGGCACCTCATGCAGGGATTCGTAATAGGCGGACTCCGGAATAATACCGGCTGACACCATGGTATCAAAGGCTAACTCCACGCCTGCCTTGATCATGGCCACCATGAGAATGCCGTTGTCAAAATATTCCTGCTCCGGGATGTCTGCGTCCTGGGAAGTTGATTTTTCAAAAGCCGTATCCTGGGTCTGGTCCCGCCATTTCAGCAGGTTGGCGTCATCATTGGCCCAGTCTTCCATCATGGTCTTTGAAAAATGACCTGTCATGATGTCGTCCATGTGTTTGTTGTACAAAGGTGCCCAGAGTTCCTTGAGCTGCTCGCTTAATTCAAAGGCCTTAATTTTAGCCGGATTGGACAGCCTGTCCATCATGTTGGTGACACCGCCGTGTTTCAGGGCTTCGGTCACGGTTTCCCAGCCATACTGAACCAACTTGGATGCGTATCCTTCATCCATGCCGCCTTCAATCATCTTGTCATAGCACAGCAGCGCCCCGGTCTGCAGCACCCCGCATAAAATGGTCTGCTCGCCCATGAGATCCGATTTTACTTCAGCCACAAATGAGGACTGTAAAACACCGGCCTTGTGACCGCCGGTACCGGCCGCATAGGCTTTGGCAAGTTCAAAACCCTCTCCCCTGGGATCGTTTTCCCGATGCACGGCAATCAGGGTGGGTACGCCAAAGCCTCTTTTGTACTCTTCTCTCACTTCGGTTCCCGGGGATTTGGGGGCCACCATGATAACGGTGAGGTCTTCTCTGATCTGCATGCCCTCTTCAACAATATTGAACCCATGGGAATAGGAAAGGCAGGCATCCTTTTTCATCAGAGGCATGACGGATTCAATTACATTGGAGTGCTGTTTGTCCGGGGTCAGGTTGATGACCAGATCTGCTGTCGGCAGCATCTGTTCATAGGGGCCTACGGCAAAGCCGTTCTCCGTGGCATTTTTCCAGGACTGCCGTTTCCCGGAAATGGCGGCTTCCCTTAACGTATAGGACACATCCAGGCCGCTGTCCCTTAAATTCAGGCCCTGGTGCAAACCCTGGGAACCGCATCCCACAATCACAATTTTTTTCCCCTTGAGTGCTTCAACCCCGTTAAATTCCGAAGGGTCCATGAACCGGCACTGGGACAGTTCTTCAAGTTGCAGCCGTAATGGCAGAGTGTTAAAATAATTGGTACCCATATTTTGTCTCCTTTGTGTGTAAATAATGTTGTGAATAAAATGGCTTAAAATCATTGTTGCGTCAAATGAATCATTTGCAATTTTACATTGCAGATAATGAAAGACTCTTTTAAAATACTCTAAACTGCGATCATTGACCAAGTTAAGGAACGGGTCTTAAATAACTTGCCCATTTTTCTATATCCGGGAGCACGGGCGTCCCGCCCGCATATCCGCAAGTATTGTAAAGATGCGGGCGGGACGCCCGCGCTCCCAGGTTAAGTTATTTCGGACTCATTCCTAAGGCTGAAAAATAAAAATGGATATACGCACCCTTAAATTATTTCACCACCTGGCCGGTTCCCTGCATTTTTCCCGGACAAGCCAGGCGTGCAATATTTCGCCTTCGGCCCTGACCCGGGTGATCCAGCGTCTGGAGGCGGATGTGGGAAAACAACTTCTTATCCGGGGTAACCGCTGTGTGGAGTTGACCTATGCCGGACAGGTTTTTAAAAAATATGCCGAGGATGTGCTCAGTCGCTTTGAACGGCTTGAGGGGGAATTATCAAAGGATGCTATCCTGTCCGGGCAGCTCTCCCTTTACTGTTCGGTCACCGCCGCTTACAGCATCCTGCCCAGATTTATCCCCCGCTACCGGGCCGTGCACCCCGGGGTTCAGATTCACCTTGAAACAGGAGACCCTGCCCAGGCGATGGATCGACTGATGAACCGGGATGCAGATGCCGTCATTGCAGCCCTGCCGAAAAAACCCGGTGTCCAGATCAGTTTTTTAAACATGGCTGTCAGTCCCCTGGTTTTTATCGGGGCCAAACATTATCCCGATGTCCTGGTAACAGACGGCAAGGGGAGACCGGACTGGAAAAAATTCCCTTTAATTCTTGCGGACAAAGGCTTAAGCCGGGAGCGTATTGATAAGTGGTTTGTTGAAAATGCCGTGGTCCCGCGCATTTATTCCCAGGTTACAGGCCATGAAGCCATTATCGCCCTGGTGAACCTGGGGTTCGGTATCGGCCTTGTACCCCGGCTGGTTCTTGAAAAAAGCCCACTTTACCGGGATATTGTTGCGCTGGACAACATGCCGGAACTACCCTCTTATGAAATAGCCCTTTGCACACGGAATGCAAATCTTTCCAACCCCCGTGTCCGGGCCCTGTGGGATATCGTTGCAGGGGCGTCTTCCATTCCCCTTGGCAAGCCGGCTCCATGAATATATTAGGAAAGCGGAAGGGTTTATTTTCGTTTAAACGTAAGAAAGATTGCCATGGGGTTTACCGTATCATAATAAATCAGGGTGGTTTGGTCCCTGGCTGTCTGTGTCTCAATGGAAAAGGCATCTGCGTTTTCCATATTCAAAAGCGCCTTATCCGAAAAATAGATATCGGAATAGTATTCCGGATCATAGGGCGATAACACGACCTGCTTGGGCGTATCCACAGCAGAGACATGGCAGGGTATGAAAAATTCATAACAGACTGTTCCATTATCAAGCCATGCATTAAACTCTTTGATGAACTTCACCTCAAAGGGCTTCCCGTCTATTCTCACATGGATGTAATAATTATACGGGGCAATATAACCAAAGGCTTTTTCCTTAATCACGGCCACTTCTTTGGCATCCAGGGCCTGGTTATGGTCTGAGTCAAAATCCTCGCTGATCATGACGGAAAACATCTCGTCAAAGGTCCAGTTCACCCTGAAACCGGCCAGCCCCTTATCATCAAAAACAATACCGGTGCGCTGGGAAATGAACACATGGGGATGGGGTATCCCGGACAGGGGAAACAGGATAATTAAAAAAACAAGCAGTAGCCGAAAAAGCCAATTGGGTTGGGGCATGGGTGTAAACGCTGTTATGTGTATCGGGCCTTTTTTTATTTTTATGTGTAACCTACACAAATCTTTAAACTTTCGTTATGGACTGAAGCACGGTGAAAAACCAGATCAGCCTGTGGCTGTTATATATGCATCAGCCTATATTTTCAAGGCAGCGTATCAGGGTAATCCCCTGTACCTTGCCGGCAGTTTATGTTAATTGGACAAACGGTTCAACCAGCCCGGCAGAACAAGTCCAAAAGAGGCCTGAGCCCTTGAATTTGATAAATATCGAATTATATTGCATCGAAGTTTTGCCGAAGACAACAGCCCTCAACAGGCTGTTACAGAACGTCAACCTGTAACAAAAATCCCCGGAGACCATATATGTCACAAGAAAACCCCCTTCCCCCCGGTGTAATCCTGCAACGGGACGGTAAAACATTTGCTGCCCGCATCACGCCTCCTTCCGGAAAACTCAGCGCCCGGGATCTGGAAAAAATGGCTGAACTTGTTAGAGTCTATGAGGTGCCGATGGTGAAGCTGACCTCGGGACAGCGCATTGGATTTTACGGACTCAACAGGGAAAAAATTCACGCCCTGTGCGACGCCATGCCGTTCAGAACCGGCGGACACTATGTCCAGGCTTGTCCGGGGACAACGTGGTGTAAATTCGGCAAGCAGGATGCCATGGGACTTGCCCAAATCCTTGAGGAAAAATGGGGATCCTTTTCAACACCGGCCAAAATCAAACTTGGCATTTCCGGCTGCACCTTTAGCTGCGCAGAATCCCGCCTCCGGGACATCGGATTCATCGGCACCCCCAAAGGCTGGCGAATGTTTGTGGGCGGTAATTCCGGCATGAAACCCAGAATCGGTGATGAACTGGCAAGAGAGCTGTCCACGCAAAAGGCCATTGAGCTTTGCCGAAAATTTATCAACCTTTACTGTGAAACAGCCCCGGCCAAAAGAAGAACCTCCCGTTTTGTTGAAAAGATAGGGATCCAAACCATCAAAGAGAAGTTAGGTCTTTAAGAGCCTCGTAAAAAATAAATGCCACAGATTTTATGCCGAGTCCCTAACCCAAGAACGCCTTCAACCGTCATTCAGGAAAAATAATGGAATTAAACACAACGTTTGTAAACCCTGACATCTTAACCACCGGGCAACCCTTTGAAAAACTGTTCCCCATCCAGGAGGAAACTCTGGCTGCCATAAGCCAGGACATGGAGGTAAATGGGTTTGATCCGGTATTTCCCCTGGTGGTCTGGAAAGAGAAAAATGTTCTCGTAGACGGCCACACCCGATTTACAGCCGCCAGAAACATACACCTGGATCAGGTGCCGGTAGTATATAAATCCTTTGAGGACGAGGATGACGCCCTGCTTTACAGCTTTCATGCCCAGCGGAACCGGCGCAACATGTCTGACGATGATATTGTAAAGTGTCTGGCGCTTTTGGATGTTATGCATAAAAAAGATGAAGAGGATCAAAAAACCACACGCAAGGCGGAAAACGAAATCCGGGCCAAAGAGCTGGGCATCAGCCCCCGGAAGGTGGACAAAGCCAGAAAGGTCATGGAATACGGCAGCCCCGATATCCAGGAACAGGTTCAGGCCGGGGAGAAATCCATTAACAAGGCCTTTAACGAAGTCCAGGCCCAGCGCCGTGAAAGTGGTGAAATTCGAGGCAGGGAGACCGACGGGCTTGGGCTTTCGGCAAAATACACCCAGTCCCTGGGAAGATTTCTCAAAGAGCTGACCCGCATCCGGGAGCAAGGATGGCAGGAGGTCAGCCAGGAGAAAGCCGTGGCCGATGTTGAAGCGATTCTTGACCTGATCAGGGGCTAAGGGCCATGAAAAAAATAATATTAGAAACGTTTCTTGATTTTGTGTTAACCTTATTTATCTTACATCTCTAATTTTGAAATCCGTACGGAAGATAGAGACCGCAAATAGAGCCTCTATCAAAAAACTGATTGACAAAAATTGTAAAGGCTCTCGGAACCTAAAACATTTTGTTCAAATCATTATTTAAAAAATTTAAAGCGTTAAGGGATTCTGCAGATAGAAATCACAGATTAAATTCCGGAAAGGAATTGTATTCTGTTTTAAACGCTATGAAGTCTGTCGTTTGGATTATTGATAAAGATCACTGTATCTTGAAATCCAACAAGGCTGCCGAACGTTTATTCAATCAAAGCAATTTAGAAATAATCGGTAAAAAATGCTGGAAAATTGTGCATGGTACTGACCAACCAATTAAAGACTGCCCTGTTTTAAAAGCCGGCCAAAGTTTACAACAAGAATCTATTGAACTCCAAATTAATGAGAGATGGTTTGAGATAGTTGTAGACCCGATTTTGAATTCTAAAGGAAAGCCCTCAAAGTATATTCACATCATCACTGATATTACCAACTTTAAATTGGCGAAGGCTGAACTTTTCGAAAAATCGGAAAGAATAAAGACCTTTTTCAATTCCATCAATGACGCAATATTTATCCATCCTTTGAAACAAGAGGGTTTTGAATCGTTTGTAGAAGTTAATGATATGGCCTGTAAGCGATATGGGTATACCTATGATGAGTTAATGAATCTTTCGGCACTTGATATAACAGTCAAGTCTGATGTTAATGGGCATGCGAAACCCAGTCATAGAGAAAAATTGCTCGAAAAAGGACAGCTGGTTTTTGAAACATTTCATATCAAGAAATCAGGTGCGACATTTCCGGTTGAAATAAATTCAAACATCTTCTATCAAAATGAAAAACCTCACATTCTTGCCGTTGTTCGGGATATTACAGATCGAAAAAATGCAGAAAAAGTACTTCGGAAAAGTGAACAGGCATTTCGAAATCTGTTTGATCATCATGCAGCCGTGAAGCTCATTATTGATCCTGATACAGGCCGGATTATAGCTGCCAACAAGGCTGCAGAGGATTTCTATGGATGGTCTTGCATCACACTTGAGCAAATGAATATTGATCAAATCAACACAAAATCCCTTGACGAAATTAAAAAGTTAATGAGAAATGCGAAGAACCAAGAACGCATTCATTTTAATTTTCAACACCGATTGGCCGACGGTTCGCTACGAGACGTTGAGGTATTTAGCAGCAGTGTTGAGATGAACGGCCACAAATATCTTTATTCCATCATTCATGATATCACTGAACAAAAAAAAGCAAAAAAGGATATGGAAGAACTGCGGATTCAAAATTGGCACCTCAAAAAACAGGAAAGTCTTAGCCGAATGGCAGGTGCGATTGCACACCACTTCAACAATCACCTGATGGCAATCATGGGGAATCTGGAACTGAGCCTTAGATTAATTAAGCTGGGTAAATCCCCTCTTGAAAACGTTATAAAATCCATGCAAGTTTCTAAAAAAGCAGCCAAAATAAGTGGTTTGATGCTTACCTACCTTGGACAACACACTTCTGGAAAAATGCAAATGGATATAGGCAAGGTTTGCAGTATGACCATGCCTCTTCTTCGGACCTCATTGCCAGGAAATATTGTTCTGGAAACAGATTTCCCAGCTCAGGGACCCATGATCTATGGAAATGAGAATCAAATTCAGCAGCTTGTCACCAACCTTGTTACCAATGCCGCAGAGTCCTATCAAAAAAAAGGCACGATCTATCTTAGTTTAAAGACTGTCCTCGCCGATGAAATACCCAAAAAGCATCGCGTCCCTGTAGATTGGATACCCGACCACAATGAATATGTCTGTCTGGAAGTAGCCGACTCCGGTTGTGGAATTGAGGAACAACATATCGAAAAAATATTCGATCCGTTTTTTTCGACCAAGGCAACAGGAAGAGGACTGGATTTATCTGTTGTTCTGGGGATTGCACAAGCAAACAATGGCGTCATTACCGTAAAAAGCAAATGCGGTGAGGGGAGTACTTTTCGATTCTTTACCCCGGTGGAGACAACGCTAAATTGTGTTTGAACGAAAAGTCACCCATCTGCAGCGTTGCAAAAATTTTTGTAATCCTCACAACCATGAGGTTGCTCAGGTTACAAATTTTTCTGCGCCTTGCATCTGGGCAACTTTTCGTCCAAACACGGGTTACCGTTCAGGCACTAAATTCATAATAATTAAATCTTGACATAGTTCGTTTCTCCTTATAAAAACGACAGGATTGTTTCTTTTTGCAGAAACATGCTTGTGCGACGAATTGATGTCTATACCCTGAATAGAAAAGGAGCCGGATCATATGCCCACCAAAATTTTTTTAAGTGAAGATGAAATTCCCCGTCAATGGTATAATCTGGCAGCAGACTTGCCCGGCACCATTAATCCCCCCCTGGGACAGGACGGCAAACCCATCAGTCCGGATATGCTGGCCGCCGTGTTTCCCATGAATCTGATCGAACAGGAGATGTCCCAAGAGCGCTGGATCGATATACCCGAGGGGATTCTTGATCTACTTTACCGGTGGCGGCCCTCTCCCTTGCACCGGGCGATACATCTGGAAAAAGCGCTGGGTACACCGGCAAAGATTTTTTATAAAAATGAAAGCGTTTCCCCGGCCGGCAGCCATAAACCCAATACTGCCGTGGCCCAGGCCTGGTACAACAAGGAGTTCGGCATCAAGCGTTTGACCACGGAGACCGGTGCCGGCCAGTGGGGTTCTGCCCTGTCCTATGCCTGCGCCCTGCTAGGTATGGAGTGCAAAGTATTCATGGTCAGGATCAGTTTTGACCAAAAACCGTTCAGGAAATCACTCATGCAGACCTGGGGCGGAGAATGTATTGCAAGTCCGTCAAATGAAACCCAGGTAGGCCGGGATATCCTGGCAGAAATGCCGGATACGCCGGGATCACTTGGCATTGCCATTTCAGAGGCCATTGAAGCTGCCGTCAGTGATGAAACCGGGAAGACCCGGTACGCTTTAGGATCAGTGCTCAACCATGTCATGCTGCACCAGACCATTATCGGACTGGAAGCAAAAAAACAGCTGGACAAGTTCGGAATAAAAAAGGTGGACACCGTGATCGGCTGTGCCGGCGGTGGTTCCAATTTTGCGGGTCTGGCCTTCCCCTTTGTACTGGATAAAATCAACGGGGCAGATATTGAAATCATTCCCGTGGAGCCTGCCTCCTGCCCTACCCTGACTGCAACCCCGTTTTCCTATGACTTTGGGGATGTGGCTCAGATGACCCCCATGCTGCCCATGCACTCTTTAGGGCATAAATTCATCCCGGCCCCCATCCATGCAGGAGGGTTAAGATACCACGGTATGGCGCCCCTGGTGTCCCATGCCGTTGAAGCCGGATTGATGAGCCCCATGGCCATCAAACAGCTGGAATGTTATGAGGCGGGTCTGATGTTTGCCCGCACCGAAGGCCTGCTTGTGGCCCCTGAAACATGCCATGCCGTGGCCTGTGCCATCCGCTCTGCAAAACAGGCCAAAGAAGAAGGAAAGGAGAAAACCATTATATTCAACCTGTCGGGCCATGGGCTCATGGACCTGGCCGGGTATGAAAAATTCATGGCAGGGGAACTCCAGGATATTGTCATGTCTGCCCAGGATGTGAAAGAATCCGTAGGTATCAGCATTGCCGGGAATCCGGTACCAAAAATTTAAACCGATATAGCCCTAAATTTTACCCCGGCACCGCCGTGATGTTACCGCAGTATGGTCTGCCGCAATCTCTTGGTGCGCCGGGGTAGCTATCAGGAAAACAGGTAATTATTTCCCTTATAATTTTCTTTATGGGAAGTTCCTGCCCAGTCAACTGTGACATTTTAATTTTACACATAGGTGAATTTATCATAATATCTTGAAAGTATTGGATATCGCTCTCTATATAGATTGATTGGCATAATGGTTGCTTTTTTGACAGTAAAACTTATGAAAAAGGCCAATAAATTAAAGGGGACTCATGTTATCCAATGTTTCAGACATCAATGCGTTACTGACAGGACGTTCTTCAGACACCCTCATGGGTGCAGCAACCAGCACCAGCGCTGTTTCCACAGACAGTGGTTTTGCAGTATCTGCATTTCAGGGGCAACTGGACAAGACCATGCAACAGGACCCAAGCATGGAGAGTACAAGTGAAGTGAGCGCCGTTTTGGAAGACACAGGGGAACAGACCACTGAAATGTCCACGGTGGAGGAATCTCGTTTTGTTGTCCGAACGAATAGACAGAAGGTTTCAGACATTGAAAATGCGCTGGAAAATGGCGGGGGTACTGAATTTCTTACGGAATTGAAAAGTCTGCTTTTATCCCTTTCCAATTGCGATCTGGACAATCTGTCCCTGAATGAAGACGGGCTTGATGCCCTTGGAGATCTGCTTATTCAGGCAGGTTTTAACCAGGCTTCTGTTGAGGAACTCATGTCGAATTTGACCCTTACCCTCGAAGAGGGGAACGGCCTGATATCCGTGTCTGATTTCATGGATGAATTGTTTGAACTGCCCCTTGCAGAAGATGAGGATATCACCCAGGCAGAGACGCTCATGCCCACCTCTGATCTACCCTATATCAAATCCCTTTTGTCAATGATGGGCGTGGATGAGCAGGAAATTACCTCAATCATGGATGAAGTCTCCGAAGGGCCCCGGGGATTTGATTTTGACGCGTTTATCGAACATCTTGAGCAGCTTTTGGATACAGCCGGTGAATCCGGCCTGACTTATCAGACAGATGGTGAGGACGACGCATATGCCACCCTTTTAAAACAGCTTGATCTGGATTCTTTTATTAAAGAATCTGACGAGCCTTTGACCCTGACCACATTAATTGATGCTTTTGCCCAGAAACTTGATTCGATAAAAGACAACCCGGCAGACCAGACTGAACAATCCGTATCAGCAATGTTTACAACGGATTCGTTTGATGCACTTGCAACCCAATCCGGCCGGCACGGATTGCTTAACCAACTTTTTTCCGGACTGAATATTCAAGAAAACAGTGAGGAGACTATCAATTCTACCATAGCGCTTAGCGCAAGTTCAAATGCCATGGTCAAAGAAATTGAGGACCGGTTCCAGGTTCAATTCATGGATCAGATCAACAGGGGTGACGTGAGTACAAAAACGGCTGCCGATGCCCCGGCGATTGGCAATACGGTATCCGCTGATATTCAAACAGGGAAAACCGATTCTGATGGTGCATTTAAAATAGCCAACAATTTTTCAGACACGGCCGGAACAACCAAGGAATCGGCATCACAGATTTCCATCAAGGCAGCACAGGCCGATGCCGCTGCTTTGGAAAAGGTGGCGTCCACCACCAATTCCCAGTCAGGGGAGACAACGTCCAAAATTTCAGAAACCCAGGCCCTTGTCTTTGGCATGGAAAAATCAACCACAGCGGCAACCGTGGGAACTTCCGGCACACAACGAAGCCAACAGGCCTTTTCCACACTGCCTGACTTTGTCACCCGGCAGGTGGGAAAAAGCATTGTCCGGTCGATCAATACCGGTGACGACACCATCCGGATGCAACTGAAACCCACTGAGTTAGGCCGGATGTACATGAGCATTGAGCATAATGGGAGCGCCATGAAGGTCAGCATAATTACTGAACACCAGTCAGCAAAAGATATTCTGACAGCCAATGTTAATGAAATCAAAACCATGCTATCTTCCTCGGGTATCAGTCTTGAGAGCTTTGAAGTTGATATGAGCAGCGATTTCCAACAGTCCATGGCCGATGCCCGGACCCAGGATCAGTCAGCCGGAAAGAATCAGGCAAAGCGTAAGTCTGGTGACGATGCCCAGGAAGACGCGGCAGATAATTTAACGGTTCAGACCGCTGTTAAAAATGACAGCGGGTCGCTGCACTTTGTTGCATAAGGAACTCCCTTTGCCATTGACCTGTCAAAACATTGACAGGTCAATGGCAGAATTGACGTTTTTTTCCGGGATACTGTGTGCAGGCGACATCCTTTTTTTTTATATGAAAGTCAAAATAACCAATTGAATTACTTTCACATTTTTTTTTGTGTTGAATATAGGTGTTGATAGACCAAGTCAAACCCATTGCTGTTATTCAGCCTGACTAAAATAAATAATTTTGCAAATATTTCTTCTTTCCTATAATCTTTCCCATAATTTTTTTCTAAGAAACTCTGTGTAACCTACACAGATCTTTCAACGTTAGTATGGACTGAACCTCTGTGAAAAATCAGGTCAGCCGATGGCTGTTATTTCCGCACTATTCAGGTAAAAACCAACACAGGCCGGCATAAGGTTTGCTGTCAATTCTTATAACCTGATTTATCGAGGGCATTCGCAATGCAGCCTGCAAGGGCCGGCTGGACGAACGACCAGACTATTTTGTGAGGTGTTGTGGCTGAAGATCTGCTGGAAGAAATCGAAGGCGATGAGCTGACCGAATCCATAGACGATGGTGGCGGGGGGTCAGATGAAAAACCTGTCAAAAAGGGATTTATCGGCAGACTGCCGTCAGGGAAGAAAAAGCTGATCATTATTCTCCTGTTGTTTCTCCTTTTCTTGGGTGGGATTGGTGCCGGTGTGTTCTTTTTCCTGTTCGGCGGCAAGGAAGAAGATGTCCCTGAACAGCCGGTTGCGGAAAATGTCGTAACCGAAGAAAGCATTCAGGCGGCTCTGGAAAACCAGAGCAAAGCGATATTTGAGGATATTGTGCAGCTTGAGCCCTTTGAGCGGATTTTTTTAAAACAAGATTCAAACATGCATTACATATCCCTTGGTATCGCTCTTGAAATGATGGAACCCGGGCTTCGAAGACAAGTGTATACCATGGAGCCCAGGATAAGAAAAATAATTGAAAGCCAGATGCGGCAGATGAGATGGATGGAGTTGCGAAGCCCCCAGGGCAAACTTAAACTGAAATTTGCGCTTCTCAACCGAATTAATCAAATTTTTCCCAAAGTTGCCATAAGGCATATTTATTTTACTAATTTTATAATGCAGTGATGGTGCCATGAGTGAAATTCTATCCCAGGACGAGGTTGACAGTCTATTAGACGGACTGGATTCCGGAGAAGTAGAAACCGAAACCGATATTTCGGAGGTTGCTGAGGAGCCGGTTGAAGGGGTCGTTGCCTATGATTTCACCAGCCAGGACAAAGTGGTCAGGGCAAGAATGCCCACCTTTGACGTTATTAATGAACGCCTGTCCAGGGAAGTTCGGGCCACACTGTCTTCACTGCTTCGGACCAATGTCGATGTATCTGCCAATCCCTTTGACACCCTGAAATTTTCTGAATTCGTCCGTAGTCTTCCTGTGCCCACAAGTCTTCATATGTTCAGGATGGAGCCGTTAAGGGGACATGGTCTGGTGGTGTTTGAAAGCCAGCTGGTTTATAATCTCATTGATACTTTTTTTGGCGGAGAAGCCTTGGGGAAAGCAAGGGTAGAGGGCCGTGAATTTACCCGAATTGAAGAGGTGATGATTACAAAAGCAGTGCTAGCCGTTCTGAAAAACATTGAAGCATCCTGGGCTCCCATAGAACCGGTAAGGGCATCACTGATCCGTTCGGAAATGAACCCACAGTTCACGGCCATTGTACTGCCCACAGACCTTGTCATCGTTACCCGGTTTGAAATCGAACTGGAGCAGGCCGCAGGTAATCTTGTGGTCTGCTATCCCTATTCCATGATCGAACCCATGCGAAATAAACTGTCATCCGGTGTCCAGACGGAAATTGAAGAAATTGATTATAACTGGCGGCGGATGATTGAAGAGGTCATTCTCAACTCCGAGGTGGATTTAAGAATTCTTTTGGGCAAGACCGAGATCACCGGTGAACGGCTTTTGTATATGCAGCCCGGTGATGTCATCCAACTGGATAACGACGCATCTGCTCCTTTATCCTGCTTTGTGGGGGGGCTTGTGAAACTGACAGGTTTTATTGGTGTCCAGCGGGGATTTCAGGCATTTAAGATCAACGATAAAATTATAACCGACTGTGAGGGATAAACATGGTTGATGAAAACAGCACTATAGATGAAAACAGCACTATAAATGATGAAGATCTGGAAAAAGAATCCGGACATGACGAGGAGCATGGCGCAAGGGAACTGGATTTTATCCTGGATATCCCTTTGGAGCTTTCCGTGGAACTGGGCAAAACCAAGATGCTGGTCAATGATCTTTTGCAGCTGGGCCAGGGGTCCATTATTGAATTGAACAAACTGGCCGGAGAACCCTTGGAGGTCTATATCAACCGCAAGCTCATTGCCCGGGGAGAAGTTGTGGTGGTCAATGAGAAATTCGGAGTTCGTCTCACCGACGTGATCACGCCCATTGACCGCGTCAAATCCCTGGCAGCGGAAGATCAGTGAATACGCATACGGATATGTGGATGGAATTTGCCAAAAGTTTCGGCATGCTGTTTGCCGTTCTGGCTTTTTTTCTGATGGCTCTTTATCTTGTTCGCAAATTCTCGGGCCGCTTCGGGACCAAAGGTTCGGTGGAACTGATAAAGGTGTTATCCGTCCATCATTTATCCCCCAAGGAAAAACTGATACTCGTATCTGTCCAGGATGAATCGGTTCTCATCGGGGTTTCGCCGGCCGGAATATCGTCTTTGGCCCGTTTTGACGAGGTTCCAAAAACATTATTGGAACCTCGGGAAACCGTCACAGGATTCCAGACCCTGCTCAAAAAGAATCTTATTAAAGGCAACCATCTAAACAAAATGCCATCGGAAGGTGATTCTTCCAATTCCTGTGCCGATTCCGGTAAAGGAGTGGTGTCATGATCAGATATGCACGGTTGACCGAATGGGCCGGGTTGATTGTGCTTGCAGCCATGATGATCGCTGCCTTTGCTGATACGGCAGGCGCCGTCACCTTCCCTATTCCTTCCCTTGAACTCAATGTCAGCACAGCCCAGGAACCCGAAGAAGTGGCAGTGGTCCTTGAAATCATTGCCCTTTTAACCATTATCGCCCTGTCCCCGGCCATTTTGATCCTGATGACCCCCTTTACCCGTATAGTGGTGGTATTTCATTTTTTGCGCCAGGCCATCGGTACCCAGTCAAGTCCGCCAAACCAGGTGATTATAGGGCTTTCACTTTTCATGACGTTTTTTATTATCAAACCCGTGGCTTTAGAGGTATATGACAAAGCCTTAAATCCCTATCTCGAACGTGAAATTTCCTATGAAACAGCCTTTGACGAAGCCCAGAAACCCATACGAAAATTTTTACTGCGCAACACCAGGGAAGCTGACATTGCTCTGTTTGTCAAAGAGGCCGGCATGAAAAAGCCTGAAACCAGGGATGATGTTTCACTTCTGGCAATGATTCCGGCCTTTGTGATTTCCGAGCTTAAAACAGCATTTATCATAGGCTTTATTCTGTACGTCCCCTTTCTTGTCATTGATATGGTCGTGGCCTCGGTGCTGCTGGCCATGGGGATGATGATGCTGCCCCCGGTTATGATTTCCCTGCCTTTCAAGCTTATGCTCTTTGTACTTGTGGACGGCTGGCATTTGATTGCAGGTTCAATGATCAAAAGTTTTGGAGTATAAAATGACCCCTGAATTTGTTATAGAACTTGCCAAACAGGCCATCATCCTTACTCTTCTTTTGTCCATGCCCATGCTGGGCTTAGGCCTGATTGCAGGTCTTGCCATCAGTGTGTTCCAGGCTGTTACCCAGATCCAGGAGATGACCCTGACCTTTGTGCCCAAAATCATTGCCGTTTTTATCGGACTTTTGTTTGCTGCCCCGTGGATGATGGAAAAGTTGATGGCTTTTACCACCAATATTATTACCAACATTCCCATGTATATCAGGTGAGTTAGGAAACAGCGGCTTTGGAACTGCTTGATCTCATTGATCCCATCCGCTTCAGAACCTTTATGCTGGTTCTGGCACGGGTGTCCGTTTTTTTATTTTTGTTCCCTATTTTTACGTCTTCTGCGATTCCAACCCGGGTGAAAGCAGCACTCTCTCTGGTTCTATCCCTGTTGTTTTATACAGTGGTGCCTGTGGATCCGGCCCGTTTCCCAAGGGATATCCCCACCTTTGGCCTGATGCTGGGGGCAGAACTCCTGGTCGGCTTTACCCTGGGGCTTTGCCTGCGCATCTTTTTTGCAGGCGTTCAGATGGCCGGTCAGGTTATCGGCTTTCAGATCGGGTTTGCCATGATTAATGTCATGGATCCCCAAAGCGGAGAGAATGTCTCCATCATGGATCAGATCGGCTACTGGGTCTGCCTGGTCATTTTTCTTTTACTCAACGGACACCATATCATTATTATGTCCATGATTGACAGCTTTGAACTGGTGCCTGTGGGCGGGTTTGTCATGCATCCCGCTCTAACTCCCCGGGTTATGGATGTGGCAGCCGGGTTGTTTGTGGATGCCGTTAAAATCAGTGCCCCGGTCATTGCCACCTTGACCTTTGTCAATGCGGGCTTTGGACTGGTTGCAAAATTTTCACCCCAGACCAATGTCATGATTGTGGCGTTCCCGGTGAAAATCGCAGTGGGCCTGATCTTTTTCGCCATGACCCTGCCCATCATCGCCATCGTCACCCGGGACTACATTGAACCTTGCAGAAAACTGTTTCTGGCATTATTGTTTTATATGGGCGGAGGATAAAATATGGCCGAAGATCCCGAGAGTGGCGGCGAGAAAACCGAGGACGCATCGTCGCGAAAGCTCGACAAGGCAAGGGAGGAAGGCCAGGTCGCCAAAAGCATGGAAATTCCTTCGGTGTTTGTCTTGTTGGGCGGTGTTATAGCATTGTATGCCACGGCATTTTTTTTCTACCGGAACTGTGTAGACGTATTTCATTATAATTTTATGTTTGACCGGGTACCGGAACTGAACCCGGCAGACTTGACTGCGCTGCTGATCTATCACGCCAAAAAGATGTTTCTGATGTGTCTGCCCTTATTTGCAGTGGTTTTCGTTGTGGCTCTTGTATCAAACATCGCCCAGGTCGGTTTTCATGTATCCTGGAAAGCCATAGAGCCCAAACTAAGCAAACTGAATCCCATTAACGGGTTTAAACAAAAATTTACCTCCCGGGCTCTAATCGAATTTGTGAAATCACTGGTTAAAATTGCCGTGATCTCGCTGGTCTGCTATCTGGCCACAAAAAGTGAACTTTCAAACGTACTCACCCTGTACGATAACTCCACTGCCCAGATTCTTTTATTTCTTCTTATTAAATCGTTCTGGATTTTCATAAAAGTCTGCATAGTGATGGCTGTGGTTGCCATCCTGGACTATGCTTTCCAAAAATGGAAATTTTTAGAAGACCAGAAAATGACCCAAAAAGAGGTCAAGGATGAGCGTAAGCAAACAGACGGTGACCCGGCGGTTAAATCCAAAATTCGCCAGCTCCAGATGGCTGCAGCCAGGAAACGCATGATGGCTGCAGTGCCCAAGGCGGATGTGGTTGTGACCAACCCGACGCACCTTGCCGTGGCATTGCAGTATGACAAAGAAAAGATGGATGCCCCAACGGTTGTGGCCAAGGGCGCCGGGGCCGTGGCTGCAAATATCAAAAAAATTGCCCAGGAAAATGATGTGCCCATCGTAGAAGATAAACCTTTGGCCCGGAATTTGTATAAAGCAGTAGATATTGATGGGCAGGTTCCCTTTGAATATTACCAGGCTGTGGCTGAACTGCTCGCCTACGTTTACGGGCTTAAGAACGGTCAAGGGGCGTAAACCCAATCGGGCTAAATCGTAAATAGTGCATGAACGGAAACCCGTGTTTGGGCGTAAAGTTGTCCAGATGCAAGGCGCAGAAAAATTTGTAACCGGAGCAACCTCTCGGTTGTGAGGATTGCAAACTTTTCTGCAACGCCGCAGATGGGTGACTTTACGTTCAAACAATAGTCAAATTTTTGGCACCAGGTGTCAAGCATCCATTTAGTAAGGAGGATAAATGGCGGCGGAAAATGTCGGTATCATGGCCATAATGAAAAAAGAGTCATCAGATATTTTGATGGTTCTGGCCTTTATCGGAATTCTTATGGCGATGATCCTGCCCTTGCATCCCATTATCCTTGATTTTTTTCTGGCCCTGAATATTTCCCTTGCCGTCGTGGTACTGATCACCACCATGTATACCCAGAAACCACTTGACTTCAATATATTTCCTTCGCTTCTTCTAATGCTGACCCTTTTCAGGCTCTCGTTGAACGTTGCCTCCACCCGGCTGATTCTTTTGCACGGAAGTGAGGGGCCGGAAGCTGCCGGGGCGATCATCATGTCATTCGGCGCCTTTGTGGTGGGCGGCAACTATGTGGTGGGGCTGATTATTTTCATTATTCTGGTGCTCATCAATTTCATGGTAATCACCAAGGGTGCCGGTCGTATTGCAGAGGTGGCCGCCCGTTTCACCCTGGATGCCATGCCCGGCAAACAGATGGCCATTGATGCGGATCTCAATGCCGGTATGATCGACGAGATAGAAGCAGGCCAGCGAAGGGCCGCCATTGCCAGGGAATCGGAATTTCATGGTGCCATGGACGGTGCCTCCAAATTTGTCCGTGGTGACGCCATTGCCGGTATTGTGATCACTTTGATTAATATCGGCGCAGGTTTTATCATCGGCGTGGTACAGCAGGGTATGCCGCTTGCCGAAGCCCTGGGAAATTACACCCTGCTCACCGTGGGTGACGGACTTGTCTCCCAGATTCCGGCGCTTTTAATCTCTGCGGCCGCAGGTCTTCTGGTATCCCGTTCCGGCGCAGAAAGCAAGATGGGACAAGCCTTTGCCGAACATCTATTTTCCAGTGCCACCCCGGTAATGGTGGGAGCTGTGGTTGTGTTTCTCATGGGCGCAATCCCGGGCCTTCCCACCATCCCCTTTATGACCTTAGGGATTACCATGGGAACCATTGCCTGGTATTTTTTAAGACAAGGGGAAAAAACCGAAGAAGAACAGAAGACCGTTGAAAAAGCCCAAGCCCAGGACCAGGAAGAAACGCCTGGAAAGCCCGAGGATGTAGATCATCTGCTGCGTCTGGATACCATGGAACTGGAAGTGGGATATGGCCTGATTCCCCTGGTGGACAAACAGCAGGACGGCACGCTTTTGGGACGGATCAAGGCCATCCGCCGGCAGTTTGCCACGGAGATGGGTATCATTGTGCCGCCCATTCATATCCGGGATAACTTAAATTTAAGCCCGGCCCAATACCGCCTTATGATCAAGGGCGTTGAGGCTGCCGGTTCAGAGCTTATGGTCAATCACTATCTGGCCATGGATCCTGGTGGTGCGGCTAAAAAAATTGACGGGATTGATACGGTTGAACCGGCCTTTAAGCTGCCGGCCCTGTGGATACCCATGTCCAGGGAAGAGGAAGCCAAATTTGCCGGATACACCGTGGTGGACAACTCCACGGTTATTGCCACCCATTTAACGGAAATCATCAGAAACAATGCCCACAACCTGCTGAGCCGACAGGATGTCCAGCATCTTCTGGATAACCTGGCCAAAACCAGTCCCAAGGTGGTGGAGGAACTGGTGCCTAATCTTTTAAGTATTGGCGCTGTTCAAAAGGTGCTCCAGAATCTTTTGCGGGAACGTATTTCCGTGAGGGATCTGTTAACCATTGTGGAAACCCTGGCAGATTTCGCCCCGGCGGGCAAGGATCCGGACCTGTTAACCGAATATGTACGCCAACGGGTTGCCAAAGGCATGCTGGTTCCCTACCTGCAGCCCGGTAAAAAGCTGCAAGTCATGACATTGGACCGCAAGCTCGAAGAAATTTTAACAAAAAATATTAAACGGACCGACCACGGAACTTACCTGGCTTTAGAACCTGTACTGATCACGGAATTTGTCGGCGCCGTATCAAAACAGGTGGAAAAGCTCATTACGCTGAATACCCAGCCTGTACTCATGACCTCGCCCACATTGCGCCGTCATGTCCGTCGTCTGATTGAGCCGTCTCTTCCCAACGTATTTGTGGTGTCCCACGCAGAAATCGTGGATGATATAAATCTGCAGGCTGTCGGAAAGGTGAGCTTAAAGAATGGATAAAAAAATTTTCAGGGCACCGAATATCCAGACGGCCCTCGCCGGTATCAAGGAGGAGTTGGGACCCGATGCCATGATTCTTTCCACCCGAAAGGTGCCGAAGTCACCAAAAGATCCCTACGGCAAAACCATGTTCGAGGTTGAGGCCGGAATCCCTTCGACCGGTGATGACAAACCTGAAACGCCTGTTCTGAAGGATGTGGAATCCCTTAAGTCAGACCTTGCGGAGATAAAGGACATCCTTTCTGTGGCCGGTTTTGGTTCCGGATTGCAGTCCATTCTGTGCAACCATTTCGAATCCGTGGGTGTGCTGGCCTCCCTGCTTCGCTGCGGCGTCAGCGAGCGTCTGGCGGCAGATCTTGTTCAAAAAGCTGCCGCAGATTTGGATCAAAGCCTTGATACGGTAACGCAAATGAAGCAATTAAAAAAAAGCGTTATGGGCCTTTGCCTGGATCAATTTCGCACCCAAAATTTTTTCACCCGGCGCAACGCTTCGGGGCTCCCCCAGGTGGCCGCCTTTGTGGGGCCGACCGGTGTGGGAAAAACCACCACCATCGCCAAACTGGCCGCCTATTTGAGTTTTACCCGGAAAATGAGGGTGGGGCTGATCTCCATAGACAATTACAGGATCGGGGCCTTTGAGCAACTCAAAGCCTATGCCGGCATCATGGGGCTTGTCTGTGTGCCGGCCTTTTCGCGCCAGGATTTGGCATGCGCCCTGGACCGGATGAAATCCATGGATATGATACTTATTGATACGGCCGGGCACAGCCATTATGACAAGGAAAAAATTGACAAAATCCTTGATCTGATCAGAAATGATTTCCAGATCAGCGTTCATTTAACCTTGAGTGTCACCTCTGAATTGATTAATATGAAGGAAGCAGCTTCTGCTTTTTCCGTATTTAATCCAGACACCTATGTGTTTACAAAAACAGATGAGACAAAAAGATGCGGGAAAATTCTTGACCAGGTGGCAGGCTATGACTTGCCGGTGTCATTGGTGACCAACGGCCAGAAGGTGCCCGAGGATTTGATTATTCCGAACAACCATGAGCTTTTAAAAATAATTCTGAAAAAAGAGCCCAAAGGAGACTAGGTGGATCAGGCAAAAGGACTGCGGCAGATGGCCAGGACAAGTGCTATGAAAAGACGGGAACGGAACGGGGCTTCCAAGGGCAGTTCATACCCCAGGGTCATTGCGGTGACCAGCGGCAAGGGCGGAGTGGGCAAAACCAATATTGCAGGAAACCTGGCCGTGGCCATGACACGGCTTGGAAAAAGGGTGGTGATCATAGATGCGGATGTGGGTTTAGCCAATATTGACATCGTATTTAACCTAAGACCCAAGTATAACATCCGCCATCTGATATCCGGGGAAAAAACATTGTCCCAGGTGATGGTGACAACGGATCATGGCATCGGCATTCTACCCGGAGGATCCGGGTTTGCCGATTTGACCCGTTTCAGCGAAGGTGAAAAACTAACGCTGCTGTCTGAGTTTGAGGCTTTTTCCGATATGGCAGATATAATTTTGCTGGATACCGGGGCCGGCATTTCATCCAATGTACTCTATTTTAATGCATCTGCAGACCAGTGCCTGGTGGTTGCCACCACGGAACCCACCTCCATTACCGATGCCTATGCCCTGATGAAAGTCATGTCCCAGCAGTACGGGATAAAATATTTCAAACTGGTGGTAAACATGGCGGACAACCGGACCGGGGCCAAAAGAGTTTACGGATCTTTGAGCAATGCCATGGATAAATTTTTAAAGAATGTGGTTCTGGAATACTGCGGATATGTACCCTTTGATCCGGCCCTGCAAAAGGCTGTTCGAAACCGCAGTATCCTTTTAGATACTGTAAAGCAAAGTCCTGCAGCCGACGCCATATTCGATCTTGCAAAAAATCTGCTTAATGACAACAGGACGAACCATAACCAGGGAAATCTGACATTTTTTATGAACCGAGTGTTTGCTGCGGCCCAATGAGTGGTTATGGCCCTTACCTAATGTTGCATAGACATTTTTTTAAATTAAGGAAGCAATAATATTTCCATGAAATACCCGAGTAAAAAAAATCAGGCGGCGTGGAAAACCTGGCGACAGGAGAGTATTGTCAATTACGCTTATCTGGTCCGGTACATT
The DNA here is from genome assembly GCA_030145005.1 of Desulfobacter sp. Taxonomy (GTDB): domain Bacteria; phylum Desulfobacterota; class Desulfobacteria; order Desulfobacterales; family Desulfobacteraceae; genus Desulfobacter. The sequence continues at coordinate 27,318 of JAQYWJ010000004.1, forward strand.
GCCTCCCGGTTTGCCATGCGTCTGCCCGCCAGTGTGCTTTTTGACGAACTGATGTCAGCTGGTTCTCTGGGGCTCATTGATGCGGTGGACAAATTTGATCCGGGCAAGCATGTCAGCCTTGAGACCTATGCCCGGTATCGTATCAAGGGTGCCATTCTGGATGAATTGCGCAGCATGGACACCTATTCAAGGTCCATGCGGAAAAAAATCCAGGACATCTCCCGGGCTGCAAAAACCATTGAGGATGAAAAGGGGCGGCCGGCCGATGACGATGAAATCAGTGAAGCTTTGGGCGTGGATCTGGAAACTTACCAGAATATGCTGACTGATATCCATGGGGCTGCTGTTCTCAGTCTGGATGATTTCATCAAGACGAAAAAAAATGATATCTCTTCCCAGACCCGTTTTCAGGCCGGCCTCAACGGTGACGAAAATCCCGAAGACGACTTCTACCGGGCAGAACTGAAATCCGTTCTGGTGAAGGCCATCAAAAAATTGACGGAAAAAGAGCAGATTGTTATCTCCCTTTACTATTATGACGAACTGACCTTGAAAGAAATTGGTGAAGTTTTATCTTTGACGGAATCCAGGATCTGTCAGATCCATACCGCTGTTCTGGTAAAATTGCACGCCGGCCTGGATAGTTATGGGAAATAATTTGATTTTACCGGCCTGAATTTTAACACGACGCTGAACCACGGAAAGCACGCAAGGACACGGAAATGAGTTTGATTATTGATCAACTTTGGCAGTCACCCAGAAGTACAGATTGAGGGCGTTGTGCTCTAACTTTCAGTGCTTTCCGTGTATTCCGTGGTTATAAACAGGAGATTCAGTGTTAATTAGTAGAATTTATTTTTTCGATTTTAGGGGGAGTTATGTCAGACCCGAGTTCAAAAGAAGAAGACGATCTAATTTCCCAGGATGATATTGATAAACTGCTGGATATCTCCTCAGGAGATGACGATGCCGGCGAGTTGTCCCAGGATGATATAGACAGCCTGCTCAACGAACCCGGCCCGAATGCAGAGGCTTTAGGCGCAGGGGAAGAGGATGCAGAGGAACTCTCCCAGGACGACATCGACCGCATGATGGCGGGCAATGTATTAGATGATGACAACCCTGAAGACGACGGTGGTGAATTATCCCAGGATGATATTGACCAATTCATGAATAATTCCAAGATTTTAGATTCCGGGGATGATGGCGATGATGACGAGTTGATCTCACTGGAAGATATTCAAGGTGTAATGAGTGGCGATACCCAAGAGAATGATGCATCCGATTCTGAGCCTGAACCAGAACCGGTGCCGGCAGCGAAAGCTGAATCAAACCAGGACGACGTGACGAAACAAAAGGAGGAAGATGCAACCGTTGACGATGCCCCGATTACGGAAGCCTCGGCCCAGGAAAAAGATCCCTTTGATGAGCCCATAGATGAAAGCCAGGCCACAGATGTGGCGGATTGTATGATCACCCAGGAAGCCATGGATGCCCTGATTGAGGCCGGTCTATCTGCCCCGGATGTTCCGGAAGGAGATGACGTGAACCCTGAATCAGATGACGGGGACGGCGGAGAGGATAATCTACCGGACGGAATTAACCTGATGCCTGCAACAGATGGTGGCGACGCGGATGATGCCACCCAGGAAGATGAAGATGACGTCACCCAGGAAGATATTGATGCCCTTCTCCAGCAGTCAGATGAGAAGGATGAGTTGCTGGATGAAGATGAGGACATCCTCATATCCCAGGACGACATTAATACCCTGCTCATGGCCACAGATCAGGAAGATGAAGACTTACTCGGCGATATTGACGGAGAAGACGATGCGGCTGATCTGGAGGACCATCTCAATGATGCGTTTGATGACCTGGAATCCGACTCGGGTCAGGTGGTCCTGGAAGGTATTGAAGGTGCCGAAATCTCCGATAAAAAAGAATCTTCGCCGGCAGAATCGTCTGAAAAAGGCAGAAAGATAAAAGCCCTTCTCAAGTTAAAGGTGATACTTGCTGCCGCTTCTGTCTTGCTGTTCATGGGTATATCCGTTC
>JAQYWJ010000108.1 GCA_030145005.1 Desulfobacter sp.
GTTTCGGATAAAACAAATTAGTAAAAGGAGATTTTATGGATCAAGACAAATTTGGCAGTAAAGATCACCTCAAGCTATCTAATGCGCCGGCGCAGTTCTATAAACTTGAAAATTTGGAAAAGCAAGGAATAGGACATATCTCTCGTCTGCCATTTTCAATTAAGATATTATTGGAGCAGACCCTGCGCAACTTGGACCACTTCCAAGTGAATGAGGATGATATCGTCGCGTTGGCAAATTGGCAGCCCAAACAGAAATCCGAAAAAGAGATCCCTTTTAAGCCGGCCCGGGTCATTCTGCAAGACTTAACAGGCGTCCCCGCGTTGGTTGATTTAGCCGCCTTACGAACATCCATGAGCCAATTAGGGGGGAATCCTGCTGTTATTAACCCCAAAATACCAGTGGATCTAATTATTGACCACTCCATTCAAGTGGACTCGTTTGGCATGCCAAACTCCCTGCAGATCAATATGGAGAAGGAATTTGAACGTAACCGGGAAAGATATGAATTTCTGAAATGGGGACAGAAAAACTTTAAAAATATGAGGATATTCCCTCCCGGCGTGGGCATTGTACATCAGGTCAACCTGGAGTTTTTGGCCAATGTCGTGCAAATGAAAGATAACATCTGTTTTTCGGATACACTAGTTGGAACCGATTCCCACACGCCAATGGTGAACAGTTTAGGCGTGTTAGGCTGGGGCGTTGGTGGAATTGAAGCTGAATCAGTAATGCTGGGACAACCCATTTATATGCAGATCCCTGAAGTTGTAGGATTCAAATTAACCGGAAAAATGAACCCCGGAACCACAGCCACAGATTTGGTTTTTAGAGTTGTTCAAATCTTAAGAGACGTGGGTGTGGTGGAAAAATTTGTTGAGTTTTATGGTGACGGACTTTCAGGGCTTAGTCTTCCCGATAGAGCCACTATATCTAACATGGCGCCCGAATATGGTGCGACCATCGGGTTCTTCCCCACAGATACTGAAACGTTGCGCTATTTAAAAAGCACCGGCAGAAGTCCTGAAGTCATTGAAAGGGTTGAGCATTACTGCAAAGCGCAAGGGCTCTTCAGAACCGACGGAATGTCCCCGCCTGAGTTTTCAGATGAAATTGAGCTGGACCTTTCAACCATCGAGCCTTCTATGGCAGGACCCAAACGCCCCCAGGATCGAATCGGATTGTCGGATATGAAACATGCTTGGGCAAAAACCTTAACGGCATCCGTTAGCCAACAAGGATATGAGTTAAAAGAGAACGAGCTGTCTTCCCAAACACAGATAAGCCTTTCCAAGTCAGAAAAGCCTTTTACCCTGGCACACGGATCTGTTGTACTTGCTGCCATTACCTCCTGTACGAATACCAGCAATCCATCGGTCATGATTGCTGCCGGATTACTCGCCAAGAAAGCGGTTGAAAAGGGGCTGAAAACAAAACCATGGGTCAAAACATCGCTGGCACCGGGATCAAGGGTTGTCAGTGATTATTTGCAGCAAGCAAAACTTGACGGCTTTTTAGAACAACTTGGATTTTTTACGGTGGGATATGGCTGTACAAGCTGTATTGGGAATTCCGGCCCCTTCTCGGAACCCATCAGCAAAGCGATAATAGACAAAGACCTGGTCGTTGCATCTGTCCTTTCCGGAAACCGTAATTTTGAAGGCAGGGTCCACGCGCTCACAAAAGCGAATTATCTGGCAAGCCCTCCCCTTGTTGTTGCTTATGCAATCGCAGGAACGATCAATACCAATCTTTCGAAGGATCCCTTGGGAAAAGACCGCAATGGGCACCCGGTCTACCTGGAAGATATTTGGCCGGACCCAAGCGAAATCGCAGAAATCACCTCACTGATCACGCCTGAAATGTATCTGGAACGGTATAGCAATTTTGAAACACTGTCCCCGCTTTGGAACGAAATTCCAACCAGGGGAGATGAAGTTTATGCATGGGATGAATCTTCAACGTATATCAGAAATCCACCCTTTTTCTTGAATATGAGTAAAGAGCTAGAACCTATCCGTGATATCGTTGATGCCAAGGTGCTGGTTAAGGTCGGGGACTCGGTCACCACCGACCATATTTCACCTGCCGGAGCCATCGCGCAAAACAGCCCTGCTGCGGCGTATTTGCTTGAGCATGAAATCCAACAGGCGGATTTCAATTCATATGGTTCCAGAAGGGGAAATGACCAGGTGATGGTCAGGGGAACCTTTGCCAACATCAGATTAAGGAACCAGCTGGCACCGGGGACAGAAGGCGGCATCACCACCTATCTTCCCACCGGGGAACAGATGTCAATTTTTGAAGCGTCCCGGAAATACAAAGATTCCGGAACACCTTTGATTGTTTTAGCCGGCAGGGAATATGGAACGGGGTCTTCACGGGACTGGGCAGCCAAGGGGACTTATCTTTTAGGCGTCAAAGCGGTTATTGCCACCAGCTACGAAAGAATTCACAGATCCAATCTACTGGGAATGGGCGTTTTGCCCTTACAGTTTAAAGACGGGAACTCTCCGGACTCCCTGGAGCTGACCGGGAAAGAATCCTATTCCATTTTGGGACTAAGTGATGGAATTAAACCCGGTCAGGAATTAATACTAAAAGTGGATGACCAAAAAATTCCTGTTGTGCTTAGATTGGATACGCCTGTGGAAATTGAGTACTATCAAAATGGGGGGATTCTACATACAGTATTAAGAAACTTTATTAGAGACGTCGGTTGATGTTACCACTTCATAATAGGCGGTTTACATTCTATCCGAATTATGTAAAGTTTTATAAGTTATCTTCATCTGATTTTTGTTCCTGAAACCGTACAATTTATAAGGAGAGAAAAATGGATCTATCCACGACTTACTTGGGTTTACCCTTAAAAAATCCCGTAATCGTCGGCAGTTCAGGATTGACGGATACCCCTGGGAAAATTAAGGAATGGGAGGAAAACGGTGCCGGTGCCGTGGTTCTCAAGTCCCTGTTTGAAGAAGAGATTCTCTTTGAATACGAGGAGGTGTTAAAGGAAGTACAGAATACCGGGTACAACATGGAGCAGTTTGATTACTATGATTTTGTACTCAAAAAAAAGAAGCTGGATGCCTACCTCGCACTGATTGAGGAAGCGAAAAAGGCTGTATCCATCCCTGTCATTGCCAGTGTCAATTGTGTCTATTCCCATGAATGGACGACCTTTGCCGATAAGATCCAGGATGCCGGGGCAGATGCCATCGAGCTTAACATGTTTTTTCTACCTTCGGATATGAACCGGACAAGCCGGGAAATGGAGGAACGGTATCTTAAGGTTATCAATGCCCTGACTGCCAGGGTCAGCATCCCGGTAGCCGTGAAAATAAGCTATCATTTCTCCAGCCTGGGGCAGATGATAAAAACAATATCGGATACAGGGGTATCAGGCATGGTCCTGTTTAATCGATTCTTCAACCCGGATATTGATATTGAAAAGGAGGAAATCAAACCCTCTTTCGTATTCAGTGCCCCTTCGGACATTGCCATGCCCCTGCGCTGGATTGCATTGATGTACCAGCGGGTGAACTGCGACCTGGCAGCCTCCACAGGTGTACACGACGGGGATGCAGTCATTAAACAGATCCTTGCCGGGGCCCGGGCCGTACAGGTGGTCTCTGCCCTGTATAAAAACCGCAAAGAAACCATACCGGCCATGCTTGACAGGTTAACCGGCTGGATGGGGGACAAAGGGTATGGGTCCCTTTCCGATTTCAGGGGAAAACTCAGCCATGTCAAGGCAGAGGATCCTGCGGTACTGGAACGGGTCCAGTTCATGAAATATTACGCTTGATACCTAAAAGTTACAAGCTTCCTTTGTAAGAGCTTGTCCGGTTATCAAGATTTATGCGCCGATAATTGTCACGTTGATTTTTCGGGTTCTGGGCCCGTCAAACTCGCAGAAAAAAAGACTTTGCCAGGTTCCCAGAACCAGATTTCCATTTTCAAGGGCAACGGTTTCAGACGGTCCGAACAGGCTGACTTTTATGTGGGCCGCTGAATTGCCTTCCATATGTTTAAAGTTGTCATCAAAGGGGATCACCTTGTTGATGCAGGATAAAATATCCACAGGCACCGCCGGATCTGCATTCTCATTAATGGTCACAGCCCCTGTGGTGTGCATGGAAAAGACATGCACAAGTCCGTTGCTTATACCGGACTGCCGGACAATGTCCCGGACCTGGGCGGTAATGTCTATCATCTGGGTCCTGGCCTCAGTTTTAACTGAAAACCGCATCTGTTCAGCTCCCCTTTGATCCTTCGTAAGGTTACATTTCCAAGGCAGTTTTTACGATGTTGTCCACGGAAAAACCAAACTCTTTGAGCACCGTACCGCCGGGGGCTGATGCACCAAACCGGTCAATACTGATGCTCTTGCCCTGGCTGCCGGCATACTTTTCCCACCCCATGGAAATACCTGCTTCAACAGTCAGCCGTTTGGTGACAGCGGCAGGAAGCATTCTTTCTTTATATGCCGCAGGTGCTTTTTCAAACAATTCCCAGGAGAGCAAGGAGACTACAGAAGCCTTGATATTATGCTCTTTTTCCAAAATCTCTGCGGCTGCCACGCTGATGTGAACCTCCGAGCCCGTGGCAATGATCAGCATATCAGGGGTCTTGCCCGCACTTCTTACGGTGTACCCGCCCCATATCATATCTCCGTCTGAATTGGACAGATCCAGGGTGGGCAGTTTCTGCCGGGAAAGAATCAATGCCGTGGGGCTGTTCAGGGTGCCCAGGGCCTTTTTCCAGGCAAGGACCGTTTCATTGGCATCTGCCGGACGGATCACGTTAAGGCCGGGAATAGCCCGCAGCGCCGCCACATGCTCCACCGGCTGGTGGGTGGGACCGTCTTCGCCCACAGCCACGGAGTCATGGGTAAACACATAGATGATGGGCAGACGCATCAGGGATGCCATCCGGATGGCCGGCCGCATGTAGTCGGCAAATACCAGGAAGGTACCGCCAAAAGGCCGGACACCGCTATGCAGGTACATGCCGCTTATGATGGCGCCCATGGCATGCTCCCGGACGCCGAAACGAATGTTTCTGCCGCCCCACGCTTCTTTCTGGAATTCCTCGGCACAGGTCATGTAGGTTTTGTTGGAAGGCGCAAGGTCGGCAGATCCGCCCACCAAAGCCGGCAGGTTGGGTGCGATGGCGTTGAGCACCGAGCCTGAGGCAGCCCGTGTGGCCACAGGACCGTCCTCGGGTTTAAACACAGGAATATCCTTGTCCCATCCTTTGGTTAAAAATCCTGTGATGGCATCCACAAACAAATTGGCTTCTTCGGGGTACAGGGCCTTAAATTTTGTAAACTCTTCCTGCCAGTTTTTCTCATACTGTTCCCCATATGCAAGTGCCTTGCGCGTATTTTCCATAACCTCATCAGGCACATAAAAATCCTTATCTTCGGGCAGTCCGTAGAATTTTTTCACCACCTTGATCTCTTCTTCACCCAGGGGAGAGCCGTGGGCATCCGGTGAATCCTGTTTGCTGGGGCTGCCATAGGCAATATGCGTACTGATTTTTATCAAAGAGGGTCTGGAAACGGCATCCTTGGCTGCCTGAATCGCTTTTTCAATGGCATCAAGGTCGTTGCCGTCCGCCACCTCGACCACATGCCAGTTCATGGCGTCGAATTTAGCCCTGATGTTTTCGGTGAATGTGATGCTGGTTTTGCCTTCGATGGTGATTTCATTGTCATCATAAATGAGGATCAAACGCCCAAGTCCCAGATGCCCTGCCAGGGAAACGGCCTCCATAGCCACCCCTTCCATGAGATCCCCGTCGCCGCAGATGGCATAGGTGTAATGATCAATCAGAAATTGGTCTTCCTTGTTGAACCGATCCGCCATATGGCGTTCGGCAATGGCCATGCCCACGGCATTGGCCACGCCCTGTCCAAGGGGGCCGGTAGTGGTTTCCACGCCCGGGGTATCACCATACTCGGGATGCCCCGGGGTTTTGGAGCCCCATTGTCTGAAATCTTTTAAGTCATCCAGGGTCAATCCGTAGCCAAACAGATATAAAAGAGAATACAACAAAGAGGAGGCATGCCCGCCGGACAGAACAAAACGGTCCCGGTCCACCCAGGAGGGATTGGCCGGATTCTGTTTTAAAAAGTGTTTGAAAACCACATAGGCGGCAGGTGCCAGCCCCATGGGGGCACCGGGATGCCCTGAGTTGGCTTTCTGGACCATGTCCATACAAAGGGCACGGATAGTGTTGACGGTGAGCTGGTCTTGGTTCTTGTTTTCGGCATCAGCCATGGATATCTCTCCTCTAAAAAGTCTAAAAAATTATAACGCTCTCATATGTTCGGGTTTTAACGGGATTTTTCCGTCCAGGGCCTGGGATATAAGTTCAAGTGTTTTTTCTTTATCCCGGGGCAGATGCGCCCGTATGGGTAAATAATTGGAGGCATGGTTGGCGTGGAAAAGACCGTCTGTCAGGTTGGTGCCGGCAATCATGGCGCCAAGTTCGGTGAGCATCTCCTCTGGACCGGGCAGCTCAAATTCGCCTTTTTCATACTGGTCATGCAGTTCTGTGCCGGGGATGAGCATCAGGCTTAAAGCACCTACAAAGTCAGGGTCCATAGCCGTAAGCACCCTGCCGGTTTCCCGGGCATGATCCAAAGAACCCTTGCGGCCACCAAGCCCAAGCAGCACCGTCACCGAGACCTTGATGCCGGCCTTTTTTAACTTTTTTCCCATGGTAATCATCTTATCCGCGTCTGCCCCCTTGCGGATGGCCTCCAGCACCTTGTTGTCACCGGATTCAAGCCCCATGTAAGCGATCTTGAGTCCAAGTTTGTAAAGCAGGGCCAGCTCTTCATCGGTCTTCATCTTGATGCTTTTGGTGTTGGCATAAACACCCACCCGCTCCACCCAGGGCAACCGGTCCCGGATTCTTTCAAGGATGGGGACCAGGCGTCGCATGGGAATCACCAGGGCATCCCCGTCACACAGAAACAAACGGTTCTGGCGACGGCAATACTTCCTGGCAAATTCAATGTCTTCAAAGATCACATCATCTTTTTTGATGTTGAACCGTTTTCCCCGATAGGTCCCGCAAAAGGTACATTTATTATGGGAACAGCCCAATGTGACCTGGAGCAGTATACTGTCCGCCTCGCTGGGAGGCCTGATAACCGTACCTTCGTAGTGCATTGTGTATCCCCTTAAAAATTTAGGCCATTATACTTATCAGGTATGATACAAAAATTCAATGTATCAACCGCCTGGGCAG
>JAQYWJ010000109.1 GCA_030145005.1 Desulfobacter sp.
GGAACCCTTACCGAAAATAACATCGAAGACGGCTTAAAACAGGTCAGATTGGCACTTCTGGAAGCCGATGTCAATTATAAGGTTGCAAAAAATGTCATTTCAGATATAAAGGCCCGAGCCCTTGGTCAGGAGGTCATGCAAAGTTTGACCCCGGGTCAGCAAGTCATCAAGATTGTAAATGAAGAATTTACAAAAATGATGGGCTCCACCCACCAGGAACTGAACTTTGCCGCCACCGGGGCAACGTCCATTATGCTGGTGGGGCTGCAGGGTTCCGGCAAGACGACCACAGCGGGCAAGCTGGCGCGTTTTCTGCGCAAAAACGGCAGAAAGCCCTATCTTGTGCCTGTGGATGTGTACCGCCCGGCCGCCATAGACCAGCTAACCAAGTTGGGAAAACAGATGGATGTGCCGGTATTTGCATCCACAACCGACATGAAGCCGCTCAAGATTTGCCAGGATGCAAAACTTGCCGCAAGGGACCTTGGCTGCGACACCCTGCTCATTGACACCGCAGGGCGACTGCACCTGGATGACGCGCTCATGACCGAGCTTGAAGAGATTAAAAAGGGCATTAATCCGGCAGAAACGCTTCTGGTGGCAGATGCCATGACCGGCCAGGATGCGGTGAATATTGCCGGTGAATTTGACAAACGGCTGGATATTTCAGGCTTTGTGCTGACCAAGATGGACGGTGATGCCAGAGGCGGTGCGGCGCTGTCCATCAAAGCAGTGACAGGCAAACCGTTAAAGTTCATCGGTGTGGGTGAAAAAACCACTGCGCTTGAGCCCTTTCATCCGGACCGCATGGCTTCCAGGATTCTCGGCATGGGAGACACCCTGTCTTTTATTGAAAAGGCAGTGGAGGCGGTTGACCAGAAAGAGGCCCAGGCCCTTGAAAAGAAGTTTAGAAAAAATCAGTTTACCCTGGAAGATTTTAAGAACCAGATGCAGCAGGTTCGCAAAATGGGGTCCATAAAGGATCTTTTAGGCATGCTGCCCGGGGTGAACAAAAAGATGCTCAAAGATTTGAACATCAATGATAAGGAATTTGTAAAAATAGAGGCAATTATCAGCTCCATGACCCCCGGAGAACGGACCAGACATGCAATCATAAAAGCGTCACGCAAAAAAAGGATTGCCCTTGGTTCGGGAACATCGGTTCAGGATGTGAATAAATTGCTTAAAAGCTATACCCAGTCCATGAAAATGATGAAAAAATTTAATAAAGGCGGCATGAAAAACCTTCGTGGCATGCTTCCATTTTAAGGAGACTACAAAAACCATGGCAGTAAAACTCAGACTTACCCGTAAAGGCACCAAAAAGAAACCCTTTTACAGAATCGTTGCCGCTGATATTGAGGCACCCAGGGACGGCAAGTTCCTTGAAGCCGTCGGCACCTATGACCCCATGCAGGATCCTGCCGTTGTCACCCTGAAGCAAGACCGGGTGCAGTACTGGCTGGAACAGGGCGCAAAACCCTCCACAACGGTAAAAAGTATCCTTAAAAAACAGAGCGCTGAAAGCGTCTCTGCCTAAGGGCACCTCAAGAGAACAAAACCGCTGGACACGCCTTGAAAGTAGCCGGACCCGTATGTCATTGATTAGGAGAGGTTTTTATGAAAGAGCTTATTGAGTATTTAGCAAAGGCATTGGTAGACAATCCCGATGAGGTTCAGGTATCTGAAGTGACAGGTGACCAGACTTCCGTGCTTGAACTCAAGGTGGCAAAGGAAGACCTGGGCAAGGTTATCGGTAAACAAGGCAGATCAGCCAGGGCCATGAGAACAATCCTGAGTGCCGCGGCCACAAAAATGAAAAAACGCACGGTACTGGAAATCATCGAGTAGTTCCATGGAATTTTCAGACACCTGGCTGACCATCGGTAAGGTCACGGGCGTTCACGGCCTTGGGGGAAACCTGAAAGTGTGGTCCTGGGCCCAATCGCCCGACACCTTTACCCAAGGGCTTACCGTGGTGCTTAAAAACGAGGACGACCCCCTGGACCCTGGCCGGGAATATGTAATAACCCGGACCGGCAGGTATAAAAAAGGAGTGCTTTTAACTCTTGAAGGGGTCACTACCCGGGAAGCCTCGGAAGACCTTGTGGGAAAACTTGTCCTGGTTGATAAAACCAACCTGCCGGACCTGGATGAAGATACCTGGTACTGGCAGGATCTGATCGGATTGACGGTTGTGGATAGCTGTGAAGGGGAACTTGGAAAAGTAGAGCAGCTTTTTCCCACAGGCGCAGATGATATCCTGGTTGTCAGGGATAAAACGCCCCAGGGCAAACAGGAAGTGCTGATCCCTATGAATGCAGTGTTTATCAAGGATGTAAACCTTGAAAGCGGTGTGATTACAACTGAGCTGCCCGAAGGGTTTATCGCGGACTGATTTTGGCCATGAAGTTTACCGTACTGACATTGTTTCCGGAATTTCTGGAGGCCTTTTTTGCCAACGGCATCATGGCGAGGGCTTTGAACCGGAAGGTTATCAGCGCCGATAGTATCAATATCCGGAATTTTGCTTCGGATCGGCATAACAGCGTGGATGACCGCCCCTATGGAGGGGGAAGCGGCATGGTAATGATGCCGGGGCCTTTGGAAAAAGCCATTGATTCTGCCAGACAGACGTCAAGCGCCCCTTGGGTGGTGTGTTTAAGCCCCCAGGGCAAACCCTTTACCCAGGCCCGGGCCTGTGAACTTGCTGCAGCCCGACAGGACCTGATTCTGATCTGCGGCCGGTACGAGGGGATTGACGAGCGGGTCTATACCCGCCAGGTGGATGAAGAGATCTGCGTGGGGGATTTTGTGATGACCGGCGGAGAGATTGCTGCCATGGCAGTGATTGACGCCGTTGCCAGAATGATTCCCGGGGTGCTGGGAAGCAATGAATCATCCCGGTGTGAGTCGTTTATGGACAACCGGCTGGAATATGCCCAGTACACCCGGCCCGAGGTATATGAGGACATGGCCGTACCCGGGGTGCTCTTGTCCGGGAACCATGAAAAGATCCGCCAGTGGCGCAAGCGCTCGGCCATGGAACGAACCTTTATCAAACGCCCGGACCTGTTTGAAACCCGAAGGCCGGATAATGAAGAAAAAGAAATTTTGCGGCAGTGGTGCCGGGAACTTGAGGCGTTGATCCATAAATGAGTTCACCTGATAAACAAGAAGATCAAAATGATCAATGGGGCACAAAAGGTCATGATTTAAGCAATGATCCCGGGACATTCAATCTTTACCTGGCATTGATCCACTACCCGGTGGTCAATAAAAACGGGCAAATCACGGGATCAGCCTTGACCAACATGGATCTGCATGACATTGCCAGGGCAGGCCGGACATTTGGGGTAAAGGCCTATTATGTGGTCACCCCTTATAAAGACCAGAGAACCCTGGCCTTCCAGATTATGGATCACTGGACCCAGGGCCATGGCGGAACGGTTAACCCGGCACGAAAATCCGCCCTTGAACGGGTCAGGGTGGCGGATACATTTGAAGCAGTATGCAATGATATAGAAAAAGAACAGGGTCAGGCCGTGGTAAAAGTGGCCACCAGCGCCAATACCCAGGGCCCCACACGCAGTTGCAGAAGGCTCGGACAGGAATTGAAGGGTAATGCCCCCCATGTGATTGTGTTTGGCACGGCATGGGGACTGGCACCGGAAGTGACCAACCAATGTGACCATATCCTTGAACCCATACAGGGGTCAGGATCATATAATCACCTAAGCGTCCGATCCGCAGCATCCATATATTTAGACAGATTAATAAACGGCTGAAATAACAGCCATGGGATGATCTGGCCTATCAACACCCAGACTCAACCCACAACAAAAAAGCAATAGCAATTCAACAAGTTATTTGGATTTTTATATAAATAGAAGGAACAAAACATGACAGCAAATCTAATCCAGAAAATTGAAAGAGAACAGATGCGCCTTGACATCCCGGATTTCGACTCCGGGGATACCGTAAAGGTTCATGTAAAAATCAGGGAAGGTGAAAAGGAACGTATCCAGGTTTTCCAGGGCGTGGTTATCAAAAAAACCAAAGGCCTTTCCAGCGCCCGGTTCACCGTTAGAAAAATTTCCGGCGGCGTAGGTGTTGAAAGAATCTTCCCCCTGTATTCTCCTGCCATTGACAAAGTTGAAGTGGTCACCCGGGGACGTGTAAGAAGATCCAAACTTTACTATTTGAGAAATCTGCGAGGCAAAGCTGCAAGAATTAAAGAAAAACGCTTTGCCTGATACCCGCGGCAACTTTCCAGCCGACATGCTGACCTTTGAAAAGCAGGCCATGTTGAGCGGATATAAAGTGATTGCAGGTGTTGATGAGGCCGGCAGGGGACCCCTTGCCGGCCCTGTCGTGTCTGCGGCGGTGGTACTGCCTGAAAATTTTGATGTTCCCGGCATCAATGATTCTAAAAAGCTTTCCGAAAAAAAAAGAGAGGCGCTTTTTCCAGTGATCCAAAAGCATGCCATTGCCTTTGGCATTGGCTTGGCCGACCATGAGGAAATTGACCAAATCAATATTCTGCAGGCATCACTGCTCTCCATGAAACGGGCAGTTGAAGCCTTAAGTGTTACACCGGATTATCTGCTTATTGACGGCAAATTTATCATAGACTGCACCATAGACCAGCGTTCTGTCATTAAAGGGGATGCGTTGAGCCTGTCCATTGCTGCAGCCTCTATCCTGGCCAAGGTCACCCGGGATCGGATCATGGCAGACCGTGATTTACAATATCCCGAGTACGGTTTTCGCCGCCACAAGGGTTATCCGACCAAAGCTCACAAAGAGGCGATCCTGACCCATGGTCCCTGCCCTATTCATCGCAAAAGTTTTAAGGGTGTAAAGGATATATGAGCTTTGAGGGAAAACAGCTTGGAAAAAAGGGAGAGCTGGCTGCCCGGCAGTTTCTTTTGTCCCGGGGGTATAAAGTACTGGAATCCAATTATTCAACCCCACAGTTTGAAATCGACATCATTGCCAAGGACAATGACACCTTGTGCTTTGTTGAAGTTAAAACCCGGACAGGCGTTAAAAAAGGCCTGCCCCGGGAAGGTGTAACAACAGCCAAACAGAAAAAAATTATCATGGGTGCCCAGTACTATCTAAGCCTAAATAAAATCACCAACACCCGACTGCGATTTGATGTGGTGGAAGTGCTGTATAAAGACAGTTCGCACACCACCTGTGACATCACTGTGATCCCCAATGCCTTTCAAGGATATTAACATGTCCGGTACCCTTTATGGCACTCTTTATATTATAGCAACCCCTCTAGGCAACCTTGAGGATATGACATTTCGGGCGGTACGTATTCTAAAGGAAGTGGACCTGATTGCAGCCGAGGATACCCGTCATTCAAAAAAATTACTGGGTCATTACGGCATCACAACCCCCACAATTGCCTGCCATGAGCACAATGAGACCCCAAGAGCCCATGATCTGATCAAACGGCTTGAAAACGGGACCACAATCGCCTTGATCAGCGATGCAGGCACGCCTTTAATTTCAGATCCAGGTTACCGTCTGGTTTCCCAGGCCCAAGAAAAAGGCATCCCCATTGTGCCGGTTCCCGGATGCAATGCTGCGATTACCGGGTTGAGCGCATCCGGCCTGCCCACAGACACCTTTCTTTTCCTGGGCTTTCCGCCTAAAAAACAAGGCCGCCTGGACAGCTTTCTCAAAGATGCCGCCCATCACAAGGCCACATTGATATGTTATGAATCCCCCCGACGCATTATTCGGCTGATATCTTCGGCGATAACGGCGTTTGGCGACCGCCAGGCCTGTCTTGCCAGGGAATTGACAAAACAGTATGAGGAGTTTATCCGTGGCCCCCTATCACTTATTCTATCCACCCTTGGGGCAAGGGAAACCATCAAAGGTGAATGCGTTTTACTGATTAAAGGAGCGGATGAACAGACGAAAAGCTTGTCCATAGATCAGATGGAAACCATGATCACGGATGGTCTGAATCAGAATATGCGGACCGGTGAACTTGCAAAAAAAATAGCCGGACTGGCAAACTGCCCTAAGTCCAGGGTTTACGACATGATTTTAGCCCTGAAAAACCGTTCTTAAACACCTTCTGCCTACCGGGTGCAAACCGATAATTTAGATTTGATACTTTTTGGCAACATAACAGACAAATCATAAAATTCAGGTTCTATAAAATCAGGTGGTTATGAATGCCACAGTTTGACTTTTTATGCAGAATACCCGTGATCAGGCCAAAACCTAAATTATTGAATTGCACCCCTGCCTACCCATCCATCGGCCTTAAACCACCACTGATGACACACAAAACAGTTACACCCCTTTACAGATTGATAAACCCCTTGCCAAATCAGGGTCAAAAGCCTTATAAAGAAGCAAAATATTAGCAAAGTATAAAAATAATCTTAGGATTGAAATTCCGATAAAATGGACTGGCTTACTCCAGCGCGTATATATCCAACTTTCACAAAGGAAAGAAAAGTATCATGAGCCTTCAAATATGCTATATCATTGTAGGGATGCTGCTCCTGTTTGCAATTTTTGATCTGATTGTTGGGGTCACCAATGATGCGGTTAATTTTTTAAACTCCTCCATCGGATCCAAGGCAGCACCCTTTAGAATAATCATGATGATTGCCAGTCTTGGTATTCTGACCGGCGTTACTTTTTCTGCAGGCATGATGGAGGTTGCCCGGAAAGGTATTTTTCATCCCGAGCTTTTTACCATGCCCGAACTTCTGACCATATTTCTGGCAGTCATGCTCACGGATGTCCTGCTTTTAGATCTTTTCAACACACATGGTCTGCCCACCTCCACGACAGTATCCATTGTATTTGAATTGCTCGGGGCTGCCGTAGCCCTGTCCATGATAAAACTTGCCGCCCATGCCGATTCAGGTCTCGGGCTTTTGGATTATATTAACTCGACCAAAGCCATCACAATAGTCTTAGGGATATTATTATCCATTATCGTGGCATTTGCCTCAGGTGCAATAGTTCAGTTTATATCCAGGCTTATCTTCACCTTTAATTATGAAAAACGGCTGAAGTATTACGGTGCGCTATGGGGCGGTGTTGCCCTGACCGTCATTACCTTTTTCATCCTTGTAAAAGGGGCCAAAGGGGCCACGTTCATGGATCCACAGATGGTG
>JAQYWJ010000110.1 GCA_030145005.1 Desulfobacter sp.
CTGTTACGTTCAAGGCCATGGAAGGGCCCCAGCTGGGCATGCTGATTTCGTGTACAAAAAATTATGATATAGACCTTCTGATCGTCGGTCATCATCCCAACGACTCGGCCGCTGTCATTTGGCTTCCGGAAAAGCTGGCCCGTAAAGCCTTTTGCTCTGTCCTGTTTATCCCAAGCAATACCACCACGTATTTTGATAAAATTCTTGTGGCTGTCGATTTCAGTGATCACTCATTAAATGCACTGGATGTGGGCAGTGCATTGGCAAAGGCGGCAAACCTTGATCATCTCTACATATTGAATAATTATCAGGTCCCGGCCGGACACCATAAAACAGGTAAGACCTACGAGGAATTTGCCGACATCATGCTTGAGAACGCGAAATCAAAATTACGGCTCGCCTTGTCCAAGGTTGATCTTAAATCCGTGAGTATCAAACCGGTTTTTAAAAAAAATAAAAATGTTGTCAGCAGTATCCGAAAATTTTCAGAAAGCCTGGGGGCCGCCCTGATCGTTGTCGGGGCCCGGGGCCGAAGTGGTAATATTGCTGCAATACTTCTGGGCAGTATCACTGAAGGGTTGATCAGGACAACACACAAACCGCTTCTGGCAGTTAAAGAAAAAGGCCAAGGATTAAATATTTTAGAAGCATTTACATCACAATAACAGCCATGGGCTGACTTGGTCTATAAATTCCCAGGCTCAACCCACAACAAAACATGAAAGGACTTGTACAACTTACTTGGGACTTTCATAAAAAACAATTCGTTTCATACAGGAGAAATAGAATGGATCATCATGACCACAGCGATGAACCCCTGATTTTGAGACTTCGTTCCATCATCCGATTTGCTGTAAGGGTTCTGGCTCTGATTATGACGGCTGTCATCCTTTGGGGGGTGGTTGATGTGTGCTGGGTGTTGTATCAAAAATTGATCTCACCACCCAGATTCCTGCTGACCATCAGTGATATCTTTGCCACTTTCGGGGCCTTTATGGCGGTGCTCATTGCCATTGAAATATTTGTAAATATATGTATTTACCTGAGGGAAGATGTAATTCATGTCCAGATTGTCATGGCAACCGCCCTGATGGCCATTGCCCGGAAAATTATCATTCTTGACTTCAACAACACCAACCCAGAATACGTGTGGGCCATGGCTGGTGCGGTTTTTGCCATGAGCATCGGGTATTTTCTGGTATTGAACTCATCTCAAAAAAGTCTCACCATGTTTGATCGAATCTTTCCGAGGGGTCACCATGAAATACATAAAGACGAAAAGCCGGAATAGGCGGGTCCGGTTAAGGATGGCGTTACAAAACAGCCGATTCATGCCCACCGGAATCGATAGCGGATTTTGAATCACAAGATGAATTGTCAAAGAACGATAATGGGTTTGTCCGTTGCGTTACACCTGTTTTTACTCATTGGGCTTTGGGTTCTGTATAGCCCTTCGGGTGTTGGTTGGCATTGGGATTGGGTTCCATCATTGGGGGCCTCATTTTCAATCCGGCTTGATGGCTTGAGCATGCTCTTTTCATGGCTGATCTGCGGCATCGGTCTGTTTGTCCAGCTTTACGCCTTCCATTACATGAAAGGCAAGCCCTTAAGCGGTCTGTTCCATGTCTATCTGACACTTTTCATGCTGGCCATGCTTGGGCTGGTCCTGGCCGGAAACCTACTGCTGTTGTTTATTTTCTGGGAACTAACCACGGTGACGTCCTACCTGCTGATCGGATTTAACCACGATCAAGAAGTTTCCAGAAAAAATGCGCTTCAGGCCATGCTTGTAACCGGCGCAGGCGGCCTGGCGCTGCTGGCCGGGCTGATTCTGCTGGGGCAGATGGCAGGAACCTGGGAAATGGATCAAATCATCAACCGCGGCGCCACATTCATATCAGATAAACGATTTGCGCCTGCACTGATTCTGATCCTGATCGGTGCCTTCACCAAATCCGCCCAGGTCCCCTTTCATTTCTGGCTGCCCGGGGCCATGTCCGCCCCGGCACCGGTCAGTGCCTTTTTGCATTCAGCCACCATGGTAAAGGGAGGGATTTATCTTCTGGCCCGTCTTGCACCCGTATTCAGCCAAAGTGACCTGTGGTTCTGGTCCCTTGCTTTAACAGGCGGTATTACAGCGGTCTGGACAGTGATTGTAGCACTGCAACAAAGGGATTTAAAGTTGATGCTGGCCTACAGCACCAATGTGGCCCTTGGCAAGCTGGTTTTTCTTCTGGCGTTGGGCACCCGGTATGCCATATCGGCAGCTTTGATGTTCATTATCGCCCATGCATTATACAAAGCTGCACTGTTCATGGTCATCGGCACTGTGGATAAGGCCACGGGTACGCGGAACATTGACCAGGTTGCCGGACTTGGCAGGATACTTAAATTCAGCTTTCTTGCTGCCGGATTGAGCGCATTCTCAAAAGCGGGTATCCCGCCGCTGCCTGGATTTTTGAGCAAAGAATATATGTACAAGGCAGCACTTCAAATATCTTATGCGCCCACAATTTTGCTGGTGTTTGTCAATGCCCTGATGGGGGCAATGGCGCTTTTGGTGGTGATCCGTCCGTTTATTTCCAAACCGGACGCCCGGACCGTGCCGGCAAGTCCTGTTGAAAAATACAGTTTTTTGTGGATTCCGCCGGTCTGTCTTGGCATATTGCAACTGTTGGCCACCACCCTGGGCCTGCAATGGCTCAATACAACGCTGATTATTCCGGCCGGCCAGGTTATCGCCCCCAATGCCGGGTATGAAAGCTTAAAACTCTGGCAGGGCCTGAACCTGCCCCTGGCTCTGAGCGGTGTGTCATTATTATTTGCATTTCTCCTCTTTAAATACCATACCTGGATTAAACGTTTCATTGACCGCACCACCCGCCTGCTGCCGGCCGGCAGCCAATGTTACGAGCAGATAGTCAACGGGATCATCCGGTCAGGATCGGCGCTGACATCCATTCTTCAGCATGGCCGGTTGACCGGGTATATTTTTATGCTCTTTTTTCTGATGGCATTGGTGTTTCTTTTTAATATGCCTGCACTGCCCATGCCTGACACCGTCAATTGGCAGGGTATCCGCTTTTATGAAGTCTTGCTGGCCCTGGGACTTGCCGCTGCCGTCTTCACGGTTCTCCTGTCCCGCTCCCGCCTGCTGGCCATTGTCTCCCTGGGTGTGGCAGGGTTTATCACCACCTTGTTTTTAATGTTCTACAATGCGCCGGATGTGGCTAAAACCCAGCTGCTGGTGGAGACACTGAGCGTCATTTTTCTGGTGATGATTGTTGGCCGACTGCCAAAATTTTCGGATGTCTTGCCCCATTCGTTCGGAAAACGGATACTGAATACGGCAATCGCCGTAACCATTGGTGCCGGCGTTTTCAGGGTACTTTACGCCATGAGTACGGGACATCCGGATACAACGCTGATCGACTACTTTGCCGCCAACAGTCTAATTGCTGCCCATGGCCGAAATATCGTCAATGTCATTCTGGTGGATTTCAGGGCCATTGATACACTGGGTGAAATCACGGTTGTGGTGATGGCTGCGCTGGGTGCCTCTGCCATCCTGCTGAAAAAGAAAAGGACAGATCGATGAAATCCGTTATTTTCAAGACAACCGCCCACATCGTTATCGGGATTATGCTCCTTTTTTCTCTATATCTGCTTTTCAGAGGACATAATGAACCGGGCGGAGGTTTTATCGGAGCACTGATTGCGGTGATTGCCTTTGCACTGCTGATCTTTTCCGAATCCCCCCATTATGTCAGAAAACGCATTGGTTTATCACCCGGAATGATTGCCTTAACCGGGGTTGGTTTATCCCTGGGATCAGGTTTTTTTGCCGCATTTTCAGGTAAAGCATACTTAACAGGGCTCTGGTGCAAAACCGTCCTTACTTTGGGAACCCCTTTGCTTTTCGATGTCGGGGTTTACCTGGCCGTAATCGGCGGAGTACTTTCCATTCTGCTCGATCTGGCCGAGGAGTTATTATAATGCATCTGCTGTTGAGCCTGATCACCGGCATGCTGGTCGCCGCCGGTATTTATCTGATGCTGGAACGTCACCTGCTTCGCATTCTTTTCGGCTTTATCCTGTTGAGCAATGGAATCAACCTGGCGATCCTGACTGCCGGGCAGCTTTCAAAAGAGGCCCTTCCCATAATCCCGCCAGGTGCTGTAACCCTTGAAGGTTCTTTTGCCAATCCACTCTCCCAGGCATTGATTCTGACTGCCATTGTAATCGGTTTTGGTGTGCTGATTTTTTGCCTGAGTTTAACATACCGGGCCGTTAACGATTCAGGCTCAGCAGACGCTGACCATATGGACCGGTCGGAAAAAGGGGAATAATGATGAGTTGGCTGATCATACTCCCTGTCATTTTTCCATTGTGCGGCACATTTTTTCTTTATCTATTCAGAAAACATAACCGGACGGTCACTGCCGTATCCTGGGCAATAAGCGGATTTGGCGTGATCGTCAGTAGCCTGTTGATGCACCGGGTTTACATCCTCGGCCCCCAGGCCATAGCACTGGGGAGCTGGCCGGCACCTTTCGGTGTCGTCTTTGCAGCGGATCTCTTATCTGCCGCCATGGTCGCGGTGACCTGGCTGATCGGGCTGGGCGTGGTTGTTTATGCCGCGGCAGACCTTAGTTCCAATCCCTCATATCCACGCTTTCATCTGTTGATACATTTTTTGCTGACCGGTGTTAACGGCGCTTTTTTAACCGGAGATCTGTTTAACCTTTACGTCTGGTTTGAAGTCATGCTGATTGCCTCTTTCGGCCTGATGACTCTGGATGCCGACACAACACAGATACACGGCAGCATTAAATATGTTTTGTTAAACCTGATCTCCACCCTAACCCTGCTGCTGGCCATCGGTCTGCTATACGGGGCCACCGGTATGCTGAACCTGGCCGGGCTCCATTCTAAAATCCATACCCTCTCCCCGGGATTTGTCTCTCTTTTGAGCGGTCTGTTTTTATTTTCTTTTTCGGTTAAATCAGCCCTGTTCCCTGTTTTTGCATGGCTTCCGGCCTCCTACCACACCCTTCCCAGCAGTATTGCAGCCCTTTTTGCCGGCCTGCTGACCAAAGTCGGCATTTATGCCATGATGCGGATATTCACCCTTGTCCTTCCCTTTGAAGGAACCATCTGGCAGACCATTTTAATTGTCCTGTCCGGCCTGACAATGCTGACCGGCGTTTTGGGGGCGGCTAGCCGTTTCACCATAAAAAAAATCCTGTCTTTTCATATCATCAGTCAGGTCGGGTATATCATCATCGGTCTTGCGCTTTATACCCGGACGGCCCTGGCCGGTTCCATCCTTTATCTGATCCATCATATCATCGTAAAGGCAAACCTTTTTCTCATCGGTGGTTTTTTAAACCGGAAATTCGGCAGTGACCATCTGTCACAAATGGGAGGTGTCTACCGATCCCTGCCTTTGGTCGCCGTGTTGTTTTTGATACCGGCATTTTCACTGGCCGGTTTTCCTCCCCTGTCCGGTTTCTGGAGTAAATTTGCAGTGATCCGGGCAAGTCTTGAAACCGGTCACACCATACTGGCTGCAACAGCCCTTTTTGTTGGGGTTCTCACGGTTTACTCCATGTTAAAGATATGGAACCAGGTATTCTGGGAGGCCGCACCGAGCGCCGCAACATCGCCCCCGTCGGTGACCTTTAGAGAAACAGCTTTATACCTGGTGCCCATAGGCATTTTGGCCCTGATCACGATAATCATAGGGCTTTTTGCGGAACCCTTTTATCAGTATGCTGACCGCGCCGCCGTTCATCTTCTTGATCCGGTTTTCTACGTCAAGGCCGTACTGGGAGAAAGATGATGATTTATTTTGTCCTCAACCTGTTATTTGCCGGTGCCTGGGTCCTGGTCAACAATGCCTACGGCATCATTGATTTTGTTATCGGTTTCCTGCTGGGCCTGGGCTGCCTGTGGCTGACACGCCCCTTTGGTCAGGACAAATCTTATTTCAGACGATTGAGAGCTTCAGTTGTTCTGGTGGTTTATTTTCATTACGAAATGACGATATCGGTTTTCCGGGTTGCCTGGGAGGTACTGACGCCGACCCCTAAAAGTGTCCCGGACATTGTTCATATTCCCTTGGATGCAAAGACGGATATTGAGGTCACCCTGCTTGCCAATATGGTCTCATTAACCCCCGGGACACTCAGTCTGGATATCACAGAGGAAAAATCCCATCTCATTGTGCACGCCATGTTTGCCCAGGATCACGATGCCGTCATTTCTCAGATTAAAAACGGACTGGAAAAAAAACTGCTGGAGGTGACACGTGAGTGATCTGATGACCATGGCTGTGACCATTACCTTCACCGGATTGCTGATCAGCTTTCTACTGGCATTTATCCGTCTGGTTTCAGGCCCGACACACGCAGACCGGCTCATCGCACTGGACTTGATCGGGTCCATTACCATCAGTTTTATTGCTGTGTTTACCATCACCAGCGGACAGACCGCTTTTCTGGATATCGCAATCACACTGGCCCTGGTGATGTTTGTGGGCACCGTGGCTTTTGTGACATTCATGAAAGCCCGGCTGATTCAATCCCGAAAAAGCAAGGAGGATCCCCCATGGAAATCCTGATGGCCATATGTCTTATCACCGGTACTTTTTTTACCCTTATGGCGGCCCTGGGTGTTCTCAGAATGCCGGACATCTACATGCGGACCCATGCGGCGACCAAGGCGGGAACCTTTGGTATCGGAATGATAGTGCTCGCGGTCACCCTGTTTTTCATGGATACGGCTGTAACCTCCCGGGTTGTGGGTATTATGTTATTTTTTATCATGACCACGCCGGCTGCAGCTCATCTACTTGGAAAAATCATAATGAAATCCTCTTATCGGATGTGGCGTAACCGGTAGAGCTACTTCACTGCAGCACCGGAAGGATGCCATAAAAATCCTGCGCATGG
The DNA here is from genome assembly GCA_030145005.1 of Desulfobacter sp. Lineage (GTDB taxonomy): Bacteria > Desulfobacterota > Desulfobacteria > Desulfobacterales > Desulfobacteraceae > Desulfobacter. The sequence continues at coordinate 6,957 of JAQYWJ010000110.1, forward strand.
CACCTTTGCCCGGGGCAGGCATCAAAAACGTAAGTCTCTGATGCTGGAATGTAGATATTACGCATATTTTCTACTTGGGACTCCCAAAACGAT